>NZ_JBFUIT010000611.1:0-1012 GCF_056401735.1 Luteibacter sp. P4_D7_3 | reverse complement strand
CGTGGCCGACCAGGAAAACGGAGGTGCCGGTTTCCTTGGCGAAACGCGTGAGCTTTGCCGCCGATTCGCGCACCTGGCTCACTGAACCCGGCGCCGCGGTAAGCATTTCGGTCCAGATCGTCTGGATGGAGTCGATCACGAGGACACGCGGTCGCGCGGTCATCGCCTGCTCGAGGATGCGTTCGATGCAGGTTTCCGCCAGCGCATGCAACGGTGCGAGCGGCAGGTCGAGGCGTTGGGCGCGAGCGGCCACCTGGGAAAGGGATTCTTCGCCGGTGACGTACAGGCTGGGCAATACCGCACCCAGGGTGCCGAGCATCTGCAGCAGCAAAGTGGATTTACCGATACCGGGATCGCCACCAATGAGCACGACGGAGCCTTCCACCAGCCCACCGCCAAGCACGCGATCGAGCTCGCCGATGCCGGTGTGCGTGCGCGCCTCCGCCGTGAGTAGCACCTCGGTCAGCGCCGTGATCTTCGGCGACCCGGCGGCGGCGCCGGCGTAGCCACCCCGTTGGGCACCGATCGACACCACGGCCGCAGGTTTAGCCGATTCAACCACGAAGGCGGAGAGGACATTCCACACGCCGCATTCGGCGCACTGGCCTTGCCACTTGCTGTGCTCGGCGCCGCATTCGGTACAAACGTAGGCGGTCTTGGCCTTGGCCATCGTGTCGTGATCTTCCGGAAGTGAGGGAGCTATATAGCGCGACCGTGTCGCACGGAGCGATACGCGAACGCTCAGCTTTCGTCTTCGACGAAGAGTACGCGACGCGTCATGCCACAGGTCAGGTCATATGAAATCGTACCCGCCGCGGCCGCCACCGTCTCGACGGGCAGGTCTTCGCCCCACAGCGTTACGCGGTCGCCGGTGCGGGCATCGGGCACGCCACGTAGATCGATCGTGATGAGATCCATCGAGACGCGGCCGACGAGCGGCGCCTGTCGTCCGTTCACCAACACGGGCGTACCCGCCGCGGCACTGCGCGGGTAGCCATCGCCGTAGCCGATG
>NZ_JBFUIT010000610.1:0-1020 GCF_056401735.1 Luteibacter sp. P4_D7_3 | reverse complement strand
CCACGAAGCTACGCCGGCCTATCAGCTGACGCCGCGCGAGGCGCTGGCGCAGTATGCCGTGACCGGCACGTTCAACGGGACCTTCTATGCGGATGGTGCCGATCAGCTGGAGGCGGTTAAGGCGCTGGCACTTCAGGTCGAGCCGGAGTTTCTGGCCAAGGTGGCGGTCCATGCCGCCGAGAAGGCTCACATGAAGGACACGCCGGTGATGTTGCTGGCCATGCTTTCCGGCCTTCAGAGCGACGCCTTTGCCCGTGCGTTTCCGCGCGTGATCAAGAGTGGCAAGATGCTGCGCGGCTTCGTCCAGGTGATACGTTCGGGTGCAACAGGACGCAAGTCGCTGGGCACGCGGCCGAAGAAGCTGGTGCAGGCATGGCTGGAACGGGCAAGCACGGAGCAGATCCTGCGCGCGATGGTCGGCAACGATCCTTCGCTCGCCGACGTGATCCGCATGGTGCACCCGAAGCCGACCTCGGAAGAACGAAAGGCGCTGTATGCATGGGCGATCGGCAAGCCGCACGACTATGCGGCACTGCCGGAACTCGTCAAGGCGCTGGAGGCCTTCCGGCGTGACCAGACGAGTCTGGTGCCGACGGTGCCATTCCAGATGCTGACCTCGCTGCCGCTGACGCGGGAGCATTGGGTCGAGATCGCCCAAAAGGGCGGTTGGCAGATGGTGCGGCAGAACCTCAACACCTTCGCACGCAATGGCGTATTCGAGGTCGAGGGGTTTGCCGAGGCGCTAGCGGCGCGGCTGGCAGATCCGGACGAGGTCCGCAAGGCCAGGGTCTTCCCCTATCAGCTGATGATGGCGTGGAAGATGGTCGATGGCCAGGTTCCCGATGTGGTGCGCGATGCGCTGCAGGACGCGATGGATGTTGCGATTGCTAATGTGCCTTCGCTGGATGGCAATGTGGTGCTCTGCCCCGACGTTTCCGGCTCCATGGGGTCGTCCGTGACCGGTAACCGCAGGGGCGCGACATCAGCGGTCCGTTGCATCGATGTTGCCGGTCTGATGAC
>NZ_JBFUIT010000609.1:0-1027 GCF_056401735.1 Luteibacter sp. P4_D7_3 | reverse complement strand
TCAGGATATCGTTCCTGCTATGTTCCGATCATGATGAGCGCGAAGATTTCCCAGTCCGACGCCCCGCTCGACGAGCGCCACGTCATCATAAGACGCGATGACGGCGATGTGGAGATGGTGGAGCTGCCRTGGGGGCTGCGCCCTCGTGACGGCGGTCCGCGCGCCGTGAACGTCGTCCGGTCGGAACCAAGGATGTTCCCGACCCACCGCTGCCTGGTGCCGGCCTCGGAGTTTCGTAAAGGCTATTGAAATTCAGCTTTCGATCTTGCGGCGGGGCCTCCTCCTGGGCTGTCGGAACCTCACCGTAGGATCCGCGTTGACAGGACACGAGGCGCAGAGAGCACGATATGGGAATTTGGCAAGGCACTTGGCGCAATCAATACGGCTCGACCGTCGTGAACACTGGTCGAGTGGTCTGAACAAAAACCTGGCGGAGAGAAATCATTTCCCCTCGGCGAGAATGCCGTCGGCCAGTTCATCTATACTGCAGACGGCCACGTGGCCGCGCAGCTCGCCCGTCATGGGCGACGTACCTTCCCATCAGGCGACTGGCGCGCGGCCAGCACAGAAGATGGCGCGCGCGCATTCAAGGAGTATTTCGGCTATTTCGGCACGTTCTCCATCGATACCGAAAGGCGGACGGTCACGCACCATATCGAGGGCGCGTGGTTCCCCAATCTGGAAGGCGGAGACCAGAAGCGCCATTACCGGTTCGAGAGCGATCTCCTGGTGCTCGACGCCGACACGGACTGGGGAAGAGTGAGGATCGTCTGGCGGAAGGCAGGAGCGCGCGACGCGAACAGGGAGAAGGCAAAATGACTAAGGTCGTCGAAACCAGACGGGTCGCTGAGGATGCCGACGCGCTCTGGGCCAATATCGGCAAATTCGGCGCGGTGGGCGAGTGGCATCCGATGCTGGCTGGGGTCGACAGCGAAGGTGAGCGCGAAGGCTGTCTGCGTGTCGCCAAGGGCCAGGACGGTAGTCGCCAGACCGAGCGCCTCCTCGAAACGGAGCCAGAGCACCATCT
>NZ_JBFUIT010000608.1:0-1027 GCF_056401735.1 Luteibacter sp. P4_D7_3 | reverse complement strand
GTCCATAGGCTTGCGAAAGCCAAGAACGACCCGGATCGGCATGTCGCGGTCTTCCTGGCACGACGCAACGAACAGGAAGTGATCGCCGCGTTCCCAAGCGCTCAGTGCGCCAGCAAAGGGGTGAAGCTCCCATACCCACTCCCCGCGCGTTCTATGCGTCAGGTCGGGTGGCCCCAGCTTCGACTCGCAGAGTTCGCGCCAACTGGCGAAGCGAGCCTTGCACTCATCCAGAATGGCAACGAGCAGACCTTCATCGTGCTCGTCGTCTATGCCCGGCATGCGTCGTTCGAATACCACCAGCTCGTCCGAAGGGTCGGCCAGGAAGGCATCGAGTATCTCTGCGTCGTTCCCCATCATGTCTACTTCCTTCCCTGTCATGCGCCGATGGACGCTTGAGGATTTTCAGGCGTTACTGCACAACGCGTCAATGGCCGCCAAGGTGCCGCCACTCCGTTCTATCTATTACATCTTCTCAGACGGGAGCGGAAAGAACATCGGCTTGATCTCGACCGCGAAGGGTTCATGCATGACCCACGTGGGCTCAGCCACCGTCAAACTCGGCAGCAGGAGCTCGTAGGGCACGTAAATGAACCGAGCGAAGCCCGGAGCTTCCAGTTGCACCCGAAGTGCATCCTTCACTGGCGAGTTGTATCGGTCGGGTACGTTGACATCGGCAGCAAGCGCGACACCAATGACTCTCCCCTCCCCAACCGCTGAGATGAATGCACCGGCCAGCAGTTGGTAGATCTCCTGGCTTTTTGGCCTCTCGTCGCCGTCCCACCCCCCGACAGCGGCCACCTCGCCGTCGGGCGAAAGTGTCGCTCCAAACGGGAAGAACTCCCCGGAGTCCTTGAGCATGGTGTGAGCAAAGTCCATGCAGTAGGAAAGAAGCTCGTGTAGTTGATCGGGTGTTGCTGCCATGGATTTACTTCTTCGACTGGATGGCCGTGTTTTCGAGAATCGCCGTGGCACACGCAGCGGTCTTGCCACCAGGGCCGGATGAGCACATAGGCTTAGGACCCTGCAC
>NZ_JBFUIT010000607.1:0-1035 GCF_056401735.1 Luteibacter sp. P4_D7_3 | reverse complement strand
CGACTACGCTGAATCGGCAAGGGAACGATCGGGGTGAGAGCTATCGTTCGGCCATCTTCTACCTCGATGACGAGCAGAAGGCCGTCGCCGAAGACACCATCGCGGACGTCAATGCGTCAGGCCTGTGGCCAGGCAAGGCGGTGACCGAACTGTCGCCCGCGGGCCCGTTCTGGGAGGCCGAACCCGAGCACCAGGACTACCTGGAGAAGTATCCGAACGGTTACACGTGTCATTTCATCCGTCCGGATTGGGTGCTGCCCAGGCGCGCTGCCTGATCCCTCCTTGCGTGCCGGCTCTGGTATAAGGGCCGGCACGCAAGACTGGGGTGGGGGCCTCGACATGAAGACAGGGAAGAAAGGCTACGCCGTGATCCTATGGATCGCGTTGCTGGTGGCCATCGGTTTGCTCAGGGCGTCGAACCGGTATCTCATCGATATCGCCAACCACGCGCCCTCGCTGTTTACACCCAAGCTGATCGACGAACTCACCGGTTCGTTGAGCTTCGGTGCGTTCCTGCCCGTGCTGTTCGTCGTGTTGCGCCGTATTACGCGCATACCGTCGGTGCCGGCGCGTCTTCTCGGGCACCTGGGACTGTTCCTGGCGCTGTCCGTGGCGCAAACGAGCCTGATGCTGGGCCTGCGGCTGCTGGTCTTTCCGCTGGCCGGCTACGCGCGCTTTGCGGCGATGCCTACGGGCTGGCGTTACGTCATGGAAATGCCGACGCAGTTGTTCTTCTACGCGGTCATCGCACTGGGCCTGTGGCTGTTCGATCGCTACCGCGAAGGACAGGCAAAGGAGCTGCGTGCCGCGCAACTGGAATCGGCGTTGTCTGACGCGCGCCTTGATGCCTTGCGACTGCAGTTGAATCCCCACTTCCTGTTCAACACGCTCAACGCCGTCTCCGAGCTCATGTACGAGCGGCCAAAGGTGGCCGATGAAATGCTTTCCCGCATCGGCGAACTGTTGCGTGCGACGTTGTCGGCGACCGCCCAGGAGCACCGGCTTGCCGACGAGTGGCAGTTGCTTTCCCTGTAC
>NZ_JBFUIT010000606.1:0-1037 GCF_056401735.1 Luteibacter sp. P4_D7_3 | reverse complement strand
CGATTCCTACATGGATGCTCATGATTTCACTCCGGAGTACGATCGGAAGTGAGAGCACCTCCACCATGCCCCGGCTTGTGATTTCGAGGTACGACTCGGGCAACTGTTCGGGCTATTGGTGGAGGGAGTGCGGCAGCCCCAGCTCCCACACGTGCTCGCAGCACCGCCGCTAGCGGGCTTGCCGCACTCCGCTCTCACCCCGAAGCCTACGCCGACGCAAAGACACAAGCCGCTTCAGCGGCGAWRGATGCTCGCGGCAAGATTGCTATCGCCGATGAATCGGCTCCCACACAGAGCAGAGACCCACCTTGCAGCGACCCGCCTTAACCGGCGGCCTTGGCGAAATACGGCTGTTCGCCGGTTTCGTGGTCGGTGACGTCGCGTACCTCGGTGATCTCGGGGATGCGCTCGCGCAGGGTCTTTTCGACGCCGTTCTTCAGCGTGACGTCCACCATGCCGCAGCCGTGGCAACCGCCGCCGAAGCGCAGCACCACGATATTGCCGGCGGCGACTTCGACCAGCGAGATGCGCCCGCCGTGGGAGGCGATCTGCGGCGCGATCTCCGACTCCAGCACGAACTGCACGCGTTCGATGAGACCGGCGCCCTCGCCCGGTGCCTCACCCTTGATCCGCGGGGCGCGGATATTGAGCTGGCTGCCGGTCTCCGTGGTCTCGTAGTCGATATTGGCCGGATCGAGCCAACGCGCGCTCTCGCCGTCCACATACAGATTGAAGCCCGTGCATTCGATGGTCCATTCGTCGCCGGTCAGTTCCGAGGTGGAACAGAACTCGAGCTCGCACTGCGCCGACGGCGTGCCGGCGTTGACCACGCGCACGCGAATGCCGAGGTCGTCGTCGCCCTGCTGCGAAAGCAGGCGCTGGAAATGCGCCTGGGCGCGCTCCGAAATATCGATCATGGATGGCTCCGGACTGGGGTCCGGCGTGGGGAGCGCCGGATATAGCACCATTCTAGTACTGTTTAGAAATGGACGCCGCCTTTTGACAATTCAACCGCGACCGCCGACGCTTCGCGCGCG
>NZ_JBFUIT010000605.1:0-1038 GCF_056401735.1 Luteibacter sp. P4_D7_3 | reverse complement strand
TTCCTCGGCCGAGCTGACGGCCGCCGCTCTTGACCTGGTCGCGCGCCATCGCGCGGCCATCCCCGGCCCCCTTACGGGCCGTTTTCGCGCCCCGCGCCCCGGCCCCCAACTGACCGCCGGGGCCGCTTTCTGGCCTTCCTGCCCCCTTTGGCGGTGGAAATAGGGGCCGGTTTCGGGTCCGGTTAGGGGCCGATATGGGGCGGGTTTGAGCCGAGATTATCCAATAAAAACAATGATGGGGCCGAGTGGGGCGGGTTTTCACGCGCTGGTTGTCATGCGGGGAAAGGGGATAGCCCCGAGGCCGACCCGACCGCCTAATATTTAATCTTGTATGTGCATGGCGATGGATCAACCCGCCCTTGCGGTCAAGGTGTTGGAATGATTGAAGACAACCCGCCCCTGGTGCTGCCCCAACCGGCCCCTAACCGGCCCCTCCTATCTGCCCCTAAGAAAGACTGTGAAACATTTCCTATTCGGCCCCTTTAGGGGCTGAAATCCAACAAAACAGGGGGAAAACCCTTTCCGATCGGCTAAGGCCGGGGGTTGCAAATTGCCGAGCTTGCGACGAGTCTGAGGGCCTTGATTCGAAGAGGGCAGACCTACCGCATGCCGACCATGCCAGCGACATTCCGGGCACCATGGCAACCGACGCGCGAAGAGCGCGACCGGGAGACCGACCGCCTTCGCGGGTCAGCTCGGGAGCGGGGCTACTCGGTCGCATGGGACAAGGCATCGCGCGGCTTCCTGCTTCGCCATCCGATATGTGCGGCATGCGAGGCGGCCGGCCTGATCGTCGCGGCCGAGGTGACCGACCACGTCATTCCGCACAAAGGCGACATGGGTTTGTTTTGGGATCGGTCGCGCTGGCAGGGCGCATGCACCTGGCATCACAACGTCGTCAAACAAATCCTTGAACGTCTGTTCGAAGATGGCGCGATCGGAGAGGCCGACCTTTGGCTAACCTCGGCCTATGCGCAGCGGATCGCGAAGAGGGAACGCGGATGCTGACCAGGACGCGCGACCAGGCCGTGACCATGC
>NZ_JBFUIT010000604.1:0-1048 GCF_056401735.1 Luteibacter sp. P4_D7_3 | reverse complement strand
ACCTGGTGCGGTAGCGCGGTAATGATGATGTTGCCTTCGTCGCGCTCGTAAATGGCGCGGGCGCGGACCGAGCCGCCACCGTTCTGGTACATGGCCAGGAGTTCGCGGCGCGGCGTGATGATCTCGGCCAGCGTGGGGTAATCCGGGCCCTGGACGTGCTCGCAGAGATCGGCGATCGTCGCGTCCGGGTCGTCCAGCAGGCGAATGCAGGCGCTCGCGACTTCGCGCAGGTTATGCGGCGGGATATCGGTGGCCATGCCCACGGCAATGCCCATCGAGCCATTCAGGAGCACGTGGGGCACGCGCGACGGCAGCCAGGAGGGCTCGTCCATCGTGCCGTCGAAGTTCGGCACCCAGTCTACGGTGCCGTGCTGGAGCTCGGACAGGAGCACCTCGGCGATCGGGGTCAGACGCGATTCCGTGTAGCGCATCGCCGCGAAGCTCTTCGGATCGTCCGGCGAGCCGAAGTTGCCGTGGCCGTCGACCAGCGGGTAGCGGTACGAGAAGGGCTGGGCCATCAGCACCATGGCTTCGTAGCAGGCCGAGTCGCCGTGTGGGTGGAACTTGCCGATCACGTCGCCGATGGTGCGCGCCGATTTCTTCGGCTTGGCGCTGGCCGAAAGGGCCAGTTCGCTCATCGCGTAGATGATCCGGCGCTGGACCGGCTTGAGCCCGTCACCCACGAAGGGCAGGGCGCGGTCCAGCACCACGTACATGGAATAGTCGAGGTACGCCCGCTCGGCGTAGTCCTTGAGCGGGATCTGTTCGTAATTGGCTTGCAGATTCATGGGCTTGGCTGTCCGGCTGGCGCGCTAAGGCGCGTCGTTAACCGGGTGATGTTGCCAGAAACCCGTCTCACAGGTGTAGACCCGTAGACAAATGTAGGAGCCGATTCATCGGCGAAAAGCCAACGAAGCGGTGATGCCGGGCCCATGTACCTCAGCGCAAAGGCTTCCCCGCGTCCACATCCTTCAAAAACCCAATCAGCCCCGTGAAATAGGTCTGCTGATCGTCATACATGGCCATATGGCCGCCCTTCGGGCACAGC
>NZ_JBFUIT010000603.1:0-1052 GCF_056401735.1 Luteibacter sp. P4_D7_3 | reverse complement strand
GGTTAGTCGCCAGTGCGGAATCCGCCTCGTCGGTCAGGCGGGATGTGAGGTAGGCGGCCATGGCGGCATCCGGGAGGCAGGGACGCCTCTTATCCCGCCCGGCGATCTCAAATCCTGCGACGCCTGCCGAAACTGTTCATACCTCGAGGGTCAGGGCGTGCCCCCGTCGGCAACCCGCCAGATGCCGGCTTCATCCTCGACCTTGATCGCCACCTCATGTCCCGGCAGATTCTGGATCGAACTGGTGAGGGTCAGCGCATGGCGCATGGCATCGTCACGGGTCGCGAACTGACCGACCAGTTCGGCATTACGGCGCAGGGTCCATTGACCGTGTGCCGAGGCATTGAAGGGAACGTAGAGGATCGTGCGCTGCAAGGATGACACTCCGCCGGAGAGGGCCGGCGGCCCTCATGCAAGCGAAGCTAGGTGGCTTATCGTCGCGGAGGCGTTACGAGGAGGTCGCCGCGCCGGTCACGTCAACCGGCCGAGGTGGTTCGTGCCAGGTCGAGCCAGTCCGCATGGCTGATGCCCCGCTCCATCGCCGCATTCACCGCCACCCGTTCGTCCTCGAACTCTTCGAGCAGCGTGATCATGACGAAATCACGCGGGCCCGCATGAAGGGCGGGCTCGACGATGTACGCCGCTTTCCAGACCCCGGAGGGTGCTCTCAGCGTCCGTACTTCCACCGAATACTGGCCAACGGTTCGACGATGCACGATGCCACTCCCATTCGGGCGGTTGTGCCTGTCCCGATTCTTACGCCCTCACAGCGAAGATAACAAGCCGCTTCAGGCCCTGGGCGGAGCCTGTGCCGTCAAGCCCTCGCCACTGGCGGGGATCGAGAAGGATTTCGTCTCGCCCTGGCCGACCGACGCGTCGACATCCAGACGATCGCCGCTGCATGCGCCATGCGTCAGGACGCTCAGCTTGCGCGTGCCGGCAGGGACATGAAGGACCAGCTGTTGCCCAATTTCCATATCTGCCACGACCTTGTCGTCGAGATAGACGGCATTGGAGCAGCCGGCGCCCCACAGGCCTTGTTCGCGGACGAT
>NZ_JBFUIT010000602.1:0-1063 GCF_056401735.1 Luteibacter sp. P4_D7_3 | reverse complement strand
CGTCGACGCTCAGCGCCGGCAGGGCTTCCGGCGTATCCGGCGCGGTCAGCGTGTCCGAAATGGTCAGGTCGGCGATGCCCGAGATGGCGACGATGTCACCGGCTTCGGCGCTGTCCTGCTCGATGCGCTCGAGGCCGAGGAAGCCGAGCACCTGGGCGATCTTGCCCTGGCGCTTCTTGCCCTCGCGGTCGATCACGGCGACCTGCATGCCCTTCTTCAGCGTACCGCGCTGCACGCGGCCGATGCCGATGACGCCGACGAAGTTGTTGTAGTCCAGCTGGCTGATGCGCATCTGGAAGGGGCCGTCCGGATCGACGTCCGGCTTCGGCGCATGCTGCATGATCGCTTCGTAAAGCGGGGTCATGTCGCCTTCGCGGGCGTTCTCGTCGAGCGAGGCATAGCCGTTCAGCGCCGAGGCGTAGACGATCGGGAAGTCCATCTGCTCGTCGGTGGCGCCGAGCTTGGCGAAGAGGTCCCAAACCTGCTCGACAACCCACTCCGTACGCGCGGCGGGGCGGTCGACCTTGTTGACGACGACGATCGGCTTGAAGCCCATCGCGAACGCCTTCTGGGTGACGAAGCGCGTCTGCGGCATCGGGCCGTCCATCGCGTCGACCAGGATCAGCACGGTGTCGACCATGGACAGCACGCGCTCGACTTCGCCACCGAAGTCAGCATGTCCCGGGGTGTCGACGATGTTGATGCGGTTCTTCGCACCCGTCTTCTTGTCTTCCCAGGTAATGGCCGTGTTCTTGGCCAGGATCGTGATGCCACGCTCCTTTTCCTGGTCGTTCGAATCCATGACGCGCTCGGCCAGTACGGTGCGCTCGTTGAGCGTGCCGGACTGCTTCAGAAGCTGGTCGACGAGGGTGGTCTTGCCATGGTCGACGTGAGCGACGATGGCGATATTGCGCAGGAATTCGATCGACATGCGGTATGCGCCGGCATAAAGCCGGATCGCCTCTTTGGTTTGGGAAGCCGCCGATTATAAAGGAAAAGAACGACTTTCGCATGACCGGGCGGGGCCCGCCTTCATCGGCCCCCGCCCGGTACCCCTTTTCAG
>NZ_JBFUIT010000601.1:0-1064 GCF_056401735.1 Luteibacter sp. P4_D7_3 | reverse complement strand
GCCACTGACTGGGTCGGTGTCCTGCATGCCGACATCCAGAGTGCCGAGGGCGAGGAGGCCGATACCGGCTTGCTGCACACCCTGCGTCGCGTCGCGCGACATCTGAGAGGGAAGATCGTCGCCATGGCTGTACGCATCACGGATCTTCGCGATGCTGAGAAGTCCATTGCTGGCACCTTCGACCTGTTCCGCCTCGACGACGTCATAGCCCGCATCGGCAAAAATACCGGTCATGGCAGTGTTGATCTCACTGCTCTGGCTGACGGTCCAGTCGACCTTGTCAGCCTTGCGGGTGGTGCTTCCGCCCGAGGTTGTCGCCAGGCTCGCATGTTCGTCGATGCGATCCGATGTTCCTACCCCCTTGCCGCTGACCGATTCACCTTCGTGCGTGTTCCGTGCTGACGAGCCGTCCACGTCGACGCGCTTGTATACCTTCGCGTCGAAAGACTGAACGCTAGATTGTGCACGGGAGAGGAACAGGAAGGTCAGTGTCTGGTGGCCGGTCGCCGCGACCGCCGCAGCAGGGGCCGAGCCGCTGCCCAGATCGTTCAGGAGACGGGTTCCGTTGATATCGGCTCGAATGACGACGTTATACGTCTTGGCTGCTTTGTTCTCGTCTTCGGAGAGGACGGTCGCACCGAGCACATAGTCGTCGATGTGCGCTGCAATCCGATCGCGTTGTTGGTCGAACACTCGCGATCGGGCCGCGTTTGTGTCGGCGATATAACGCTCAACGGCGTTGACCTTTGCCTTCTGGACAGCCTCCTGGCGTGATTCGGGGGACAGATGCCACCCGTACGTCACGGAAGCCTGGCCCTTCTCGGAGACGGATTGCGCATGCACGACGCCCGCAGCAGCGAAGGCGATGAAAAGGGCGAAGGCGAGCTTCCGAATGTTCAACGACATGATTTGATGAGCTCCGCGAGCGAAGAGAGTTGGGTCTTGGCCTCGGCGCCCTCGGGGAGAGCCGATTTCGTCCAGGTGCTTCCTGGATTGGAGATTGCCTGGGTCAGGTTGTTGAACAGCAGGAGCAGGGATTCGTAGGAAGCGGCCCAGTCGTCGAC
>NZ_JBFUIT010000600.1:0-1081 GCF_056401735.1 Luteibacter sp. P4_D7_3 | reverse complement strand
GCCTCGGGCTGGTCGCCTGAGGGCTGGAACGGAGAGACGAGCTGGAAGCGATCTGTCATGGCTGACGATATGCTGGTTCGGACCCCGAGTTTAAAGCGCCAATGCCTACACGGTGTGAGGCGATGACCGACAGACGGTTGTCCGCGGCCGAGGGCACGATTCGGGCCTCCCCTTTCACGGCACCGCCATGCCCCGCCCGCCTTGCCGCGGTTTCACGTGGCTCGAACTCCTCATGGTCCTGACCATCGTGGCCATCATGGCGGCCGTCGCCGCACCGTCGCTTTCCGAGGCGATCGCGCGGCATCGGCTCCGGGCGGCGATGAACGCCCTGATGGACACCCTTCAACACACCCGTACGGCGGCGCTGTATCGAGAGAGGGGCACGCTGGTCTGCCCCAGCGAAAACGGTCGGACATGCAGCGGACGCACCGACTGGGGCGTGGGCTGGATCAGTCGGGACCGGGCCACGGGCGATGTCCTCGCCGTCGAAGACGCGCTGGACTCGCGATTGACCGCCATCTCCATCGGCCTCCGCACCGACATCGCGTTCCTGCGGCCAGGCAAGGAGGCTCCGCCCGGCAACCAGACGCTGGCGCTGTGCCTGCGCGGCAAGGCCGCCACCACGCTGACCGTCGTGATAGCCAAMGACGGCCATAGCCACGCCGAACCAGCTTCGGCCGATGTCGCACGCGCCTGTGGCGCACGTCATTCACGAAATCGTTAAGACCCGCTTGACACACCCACCTCACATAAAGACAATACGCAGCTCCCCGCCCGAATAGCTCAGCCGGTTAGAGCACTTGACTGTTAATCAGGGGGTCGTTGGTTCGAGTCCAACTTCGGGCGCCAGGTTTTGAAAGGGTCTGCAGCGATGCAGGCCCTTTTTCTTTGTCTAATAAAAAGCGGTATGTCTAATAAAGATCGACTCTAGCAGGTCGCGGTCGCTGAGACCGGGTGGCGAGAAAATAGCCACGTGGACACTTTTAGAAGCATTGCCAGAGACATGCGCGAGCGCCGCCAAACGCTTGGCCGCTCCTCCTCCCACGCCGGTCGAGGCTTTCGCTATTGCATACGTCACAGC
>NZ_JBFUIT010000599.1:0-1089 GCF_056401735.1 Luteibacter sp. P4_D7_3 | reverse complement strand
CCGCTATTGAGCGTTGCCAGGGTCGTTGCGTTGTAATCGCGACTCTGGGCGGAGACCCCGACGATGTAGAGCGGCGCCGCGGTGATCGTACCGGGGCCGGTCGCGACCGTTGGCAAGATGTAGTTCGACAGCAGCGTCTGGCTGTTTGGCAGATACGAGGACACCGCCATGTTCGCCGTGATCGTCTTGTTGCTGCCGACGTTCTTGGTGTCAAAGGAGATTGACGACGACGGCACGACGTCCGCGCCTTCGCCAGCCACAAAGCCCAGAAGCTCGTAGTTCTGGGGCGTTAGCGTCACATAGCGTGTGCCGTCATACACCTTCGAGGGATTGCCCACGATGGATGCCGTCAACAGCGCCTGCTGAATCTCGCCGGTGCCGAAGGCCACCGTCGGTAACGTGTAGTTGGAAAGATTGGTGCCAGCGTTAGCGTCGAAATTGGCGCTGGAGAGCGAAGCTGACACGGCCTGCTTACCGACATTCTTCGAGGCGAAGATGCCGACGGTCTGGTTGACCGAAGCGCCCTCGCCTGCCGCAAAGCCGGAGAGGATGAAGTTCGCCGGCGTGAGCGTCGCGATGGTGGTGCCGTCGTAGACGCGGGTCGGGCCGTTGATGCCGGCCGTAATGAATCCGGCCAGGGGCGCCGGAGTGATCGTCCCAATGCCGGTCATCACCGTCGGCAGCACGTAGTTCGACAACACGGTGCCGTTCAGCGCGGTGAAGTCCGTCAGATTCAGGTTTGCCGTCACATTCCGCTGGCCGACATTCGCGGTGTCGTATGTGCCGTGGCTCTGAGTGACCGTGGCGCCCTCCCCGCTGAGGAAGCCGAAGAGCTGGAAGTTGTCGTTCGTCAGCGTCGCATCGGTATTACCGTCGTAGACCTTTGTAGGATTTCCTACGAGCGACCAGGTGAGGATGGCCTTGGCGATCGTGCCGTTGCCGGTGATGGAGGTCGGGAAGGTGTAATTGGAAAGTTCTGCACCGTTGCCCAGGCTGAAGTCTGACGGCTCGAGCAAGGCGGTGACCAGCTGCGTGCCTGCGTCTTTGCTCGCATAGGTGGCGCCGGCGCTCTGCACGACGGTTCCCGTC
>NZ_JBFUIT010000598.1:0-1090 GCF_056401735.1 Luteibacter sp. P4_D7_3 | reverse complement strand
GGGTAAGCCCCTCAAGACCGAGTACTTCCAGGGCGACACGACTGGCACGCTGCTGCGAACAGAAGCGTTCTCTTACGCGCCATACAATCAGGGGCCGTGGCCTGCGGTGTACGGGGGCGGCTTCAATATCATGGCCAACCTAGACCGCCAGGAAGGCGAATCCCCGCAGCTGCAAAAGTCCGTCACGGAAGAAGGCGACACCTATACCTGGCAGGCACTTGCCTTCGACACCTACGCCCGTGCGTCGTCCACACGTCGCAGCAGCAGTTTTGGCYTTTCCGTCGATGAAAAACAGGACTTCCTGGACGACACATCACGCAGTGTCATCGGACTTCCCACGGTTTACACGAACCTGACCAGGAATGAAGTCGTTAGTGAGACCACCTACGACCTGACGACGCTGGTGCCCCAGATGCGAAAGCATTTCGGCCAGACGATGATGACGTATTCGTTCAACCCCCAGGGACAGTTGGCCACGTTCCAGGACGCCAATTCCAATACGACGCATCTGGACAACTACAAGCTCGGCATTCCGCAGACCATTACGTTTCCGGACATCAACGCCCTCCACCCGAATGGCACCGTGGAAGCGGTCGCTGTCGACGACTTCGGACAGATTGCGTCCATCACTGACCAGGCGGGTTCGACAACGTCGTACGCCTATGACGGCATCGGCCGCGTGTTGCGCATCGACTACCCCGCGGGCGACTCGCCAAGCCTGGCCCCGAAGCTGTTCGCTTACACAGTCAGCCCTGACGCGCGCGACGTTGGCGGTAACCACTGGGTGCGCGAAGTCACACAAGGCATCCAGTACGACCGCACGGACTTTGACGCCATGTTGCGGCCGGTTGCCACCGGCAAGGGCCAGGTCGGCACCACGGACCGGTTTGTCTCTACACGGAATGACTTTGACTGGCGGGGCAACAAGACGTTCGCCTCGTATGCCGTCGACGGCGACGTTGGTCGGGCAACGATGGGAGTCGGCATTACCACCAGCTACGACGCGTTAGGCCGCGCGCGCGCTGAGTCACAGCCCTCCGCGCAAGGCACGCTGGTGACCTACACCGATTACCTTTCGGGGGGTGTCCGG
>NZ_JBFUIT010000597.1:0-1092 GCF_056401735.1 Luteibacter sp. P4_D7_3 | reverse complement strand
GTGGTCAATAAATCTGCCGGCTGTGGCGGCCAGGGAGGGCATCGAGGCGGGTTCTTGATCGGTAGGGGAAGGTCGCGAATGTTAGTTCACCGACGTTTCCTGGCGCTATTCATCAGGGCCACGTGGCTCATGCGCTGAGCAAGATGCTCAACGCCAAGGTCTAAACGGGTATGTCGCAGTTGGCAGTTGAAAACGATCGTAGACCGCCCTGAGCGAGTCGCGCCGCGTCATGGCCGCGGTCAATGATCGATAAGCGGCCTCCCGACATGTGTAACCGCATCGAAGCTAAAGACGTGCTCCCGCGGACTATCTGAGCAACACCCGACCAGGCGTCCAGGGTAAGCAGCGCCTCCCTCGCGTATCTCGACTTTGCCGGCGCATACCGGACAGGTGCCGTGAAAGCGCACGAGGGAAAATCGCCCACCGGTCTTGCTGTCGTTGTCCCGGGTCAAGCGGAGTTGGCCGTACGTCTGATTGAAAGCGAGTAGCCAGTCCGGCGCAATCGTGATGCGAAGCATCGGCAGAGACCAGAAAGGCCTTTGCGCCCAATTCACGACGGCGGCGAGCAGTCCGGTAGTTAGAAGTGGTCCCATTGCCTTGGACATACTGGTCGGGCTAGAAAAATAGATCATGCACAGCGCAGCGCCGCAGATCATGGCGATGGCGAAAGGGACTGCCACCATGCCGATGAAAGCAACGCCGCGACCAGACCGCATGGAGAAGGGCCGGCCGAGCAATGGCCACCAAAGAGCAGCACATTGGGCTGGCTCGAGCTCGTAGGTCATGTGGAGGGCCCCGTCGAAACCTGGGGTCATGCTCGGATCGGCTGGTGGGGTCTTCGCGGCCTCAGCCGGCTCCGTCATGGCGCCTAGGGCCGCAAAGGCCAGCCGATAGGTAGTGACGTTTCCGCGCCCGCCGCCGCGGTCGATCACCAAGACGACCTCGAGCTCGACGCCAGCCGCCTGGACAAACTGTCGCCGACTGTTTTCGTAACCCGACCACCACGTCCTGACCTGCGATGTGGGCAACCACTTGGCTGTGACTGGCTCGGTCGGACGGGGTCCCCCAAAGCGATCCCGGTGCCAGGTGAAG
>NZ_JBFUIT010000596.1:0-1126 GCF_056401735.1 Luteibacter sp. P4_D7_3 | reverse complement strand
CTTCTGGCGTGCGCGGATAAAAGACTCCAGCGCATCGGAGTTCCGTATCGACGTCGACTTGGGCCGGTCCAGCAGCTCTTCGAAAGTAGGAGTCGCCTTGTTCTCGCCCTTGGCTTTCAGCGCTTTCTTGCCCGCCCTGGTCGCCGACTTCCAGCCATATGTGGCATAGGGATCGAGGTTCAGCAATTGGTTGAGTCGATGCTTGGCGCCTCTCAGGTTACCGGCGGCGACCCCAACCGAAGGGGCGGTGGCGGGAGGTATCAGCATCTTGTCCAGCGCCACGTAAATCGAGCGATAGTCGGCCTTGTAGCGCTCGATCCGTACTTCAATCTGACCTTTGTAGCCGTCTTTTGGCGCCTCCTCGACCATCACCTCGTCTACGTCGTCGGGCGCGAGCACTTGGTCGTCAAATACTGACTTCACATCGGCGATCGTTTTGATCGCCTGCAGAGCCCTGAGCGTCAGCCGGTGGGCCACCGTATGCGGGCCCTGTAACGCGTGACTGAGCTTGCTGGTCGCCCTGGTCTTTGTATAGGTGTAGAGCGTTGGCACACGGTAATGCAGGCCACCCGTCGCACCATCGTCCCTGAGCTCTCGGTCGTGGGCCTGGGCCTTCGCCTTGGTCGAGAAGGTTCGGTATGGGTCGTAGTCCGAATACCAGTGACCCGCCTTCTGCTTCTTAACGGTCAACTGGGCGACCGGCTGCGGGGCTGCCATCGGCGGCTGTGGCGTCATCACGTTAATCGTCCTCGTGGGCGCCTCATTCATGGGATATGTTCACGAGCCAGGGATTATTCGGGAACATAGGCGTCATAGTGGCCTGCCGTCTGTCGAAGCACCACGAGCCGCCCACCGGCGGTCCCGCCACGCGCGGAGATTGTCGAAGCCACACCGAGTTGCACCACCACCAGATCGATTGGGGTGGCGTAGATGCGTTCGATCTCGGCGACGATGGCGATCGCGAGGGGGCTGCCGACATCGAACCAGCCTTCGGTGATGCCGACCTGTTGARCGACATAGTTGACCATGGGCGCGACCTCGTCCTCGCTTTGCCCGGTCAGGCCCATAAGTGTTGAGTAGATAAGGCAGAGCGCACCCCGTCCTCCGTTGCGGTGCACGCGCAACC
>NZ_JBFUIT010000595.1:0-1132 GCF_056401735.1 Luteibacter sp. P4_D7_3 | reverse complement strand
GCGAGCACCCTTTCGCCGATGAATCGGCTCCTACAGGGCGCTGTGGCCTTAGTTGCCGTTGCTGCTTTTCTTCTTCTTCGGGCTCGGCGCGGGGTCGGCCGCACCGTCGGAGGAGCTTGCATCACGCATGGCGCGTGCCGCGGCCTCGGCCAGGGCCGCCTGCTTCTTGGCGGCGTTGGCGACCTTGGCCTGGGCGGCGGCGACCTGGCGGGCCTTGTCGCCCTCGGCCTTGGCCTGATCCAGGGCCTGGGAGTACTCCACGCCCTGCTGCTGCAGGCGGGCGGCCTCTTCCTGAATCATCTGGTTCTGGGCGCGCTGCTGCTCGAGCTGGCGGCGGGCCATCTCGGCGTCGAGGCGGCTGGCCTCGAGCAGGATGGAATCGTGCTCGCGATCCAGCTGGGCCGATTTGCTCTGCGCATCCTGGAACTGGGCCATCGCCTTGGCGATGTCCACGCGGCGCTCGGCGATGTACAGGTAGTGGGCGTGCTCCTTTTCCTTGGGCTTGAACTGCGCCATCTGGTTGATCGCCTCGCGGGCCCGGGCCTGCTCCGCCTGGGCGTAGCCGCCGAGAACGGGGTCGGCCGAGAGCTGGTCCAGGCTGGAGTTCAGCCGGCGGATGTCCAGGTCGTCCGTGGCGGCCATGGCCGACCCTGCCGAGAAAACGGCAAGGACCAGGGCGGAGAGGAGGATAGTCGAGCGCTTCATCACTGGCCTCCCTGATGGTCGTTCAGCGGCTGGGTCTGGCCACCCACGGGCGGCGGAGTGTTGTCGGTCGGCTCAGGCAGGACGCTTTCGGTTTCCTGCACATTGGTCGGGATCGGCACCGTGTCGTTCGCGTGGTTGTCGATCATTTCGACGCGCATCCGCGAATTTTCCTGGCTCTTGGTCTGGTTCTGGGCACGGGCGGCACCCAGCCGGGCCTTGGCCCGGGCCAGTTCACTATCCGCGCGCGACTCGTCGGCCAGCACGGCCGCCTCGTCGTATTTGCGGCTCGCCATGGCTGTTTGCGCCTGGCGGAACTTACCCTGCGCATAGTCGAGGTCGACCGGCGCATAATCGGCTGCACCTGCGTCACGCGCCGCCTGTAGCTGAGCTAGTGCCYGATTCATGGCACCATCCGGCGGCGGAGCGC
>NZ_JBFUIT010000594.1:0-1133 GCF_056401735.1 Luteibacter sp. P4_D7_3 | reverse complement strand
GTAGATGATGACCGGATGGTCGAGCGGATAATGCCGGGCGAGCACGTCGACGAGGATCTGGCGATAGGGCTCACCGGTGCCGCGCTTGCCCAGGGAGAGGTCGCCTACCTGGCCTACCTGCCAGAGGAACAACCAGGCCGACGGATCGACATTGCGCTTGTGCAGCAGGAATTGCGTAGCCTCGAAATGCTGGCAGCCAAGCAAGCCCGGGTCGATGCCGAGGTCCGCGTAGAGGCAGTCCTCCGACGAGACGCCGGGCTCCATACGTGCGTCATAGCCCTCTGCGCGCGCGATCTCGATAGAGCGATGCGGCGCCAGGGCGAAAATGCCCGGATGGCCGTAGAAAACGCCGCAGACACGCTTGCCGGCACGAACCTCGGCGAGGATGGCCTCGATCATTTCCTCGTACGTACGCCGACGCGACTTTCCCTCGGCGTAATACGGCTGGAGGCTGCGCACGTCGGCATGCATTTCGCGCAGCCACATTTCCACCAGGGCATCGGATACCCCGGCGAACACGACGTCCGCGCGCTCGATCTCGCTTTTTGAAATCGGCGTGAGGTGCGAGCCGAGCGTCATGCCGACCCCGACGCACACCAGGCTCCCCTTCGACGCCTCTGGCGTATTCGCCATGGAACTTCCCCTGACCCCGTTGAATCCCCGTTATAGCAGAGCCGCCGCTTTGTGCAAGGCGATCCACCTGCCACACGCCTGCAACGTCCGGCGTAACCCGAAGGGAAAGTCCCGGTAACGAAGCTTCGATAAGGTCATCCCGTTCCAGCTCGGCATGCCCGTACCCACGCAATCGATGACATATGTCGAAGGCCGAAGCCCCGACATAGCTTCATGGCGGGCGTTTCTTGGCGCCCAACATCCACTTTCGAGGTATTCCATGATGAACAAGAAAATCACGCGCTGCGCCCTCCCGCTCGTGCTGGCGGTTGTTGCGCTGCCTGCCGCCGCATTCAACAAGAATGCCTACGTGGTGAACCAGGCCGACAATACGGTTTCCGTCATCGACACCACCAACAACGCCGTGACGGCGACGATCCCGGTCGGTGGTAACCCGCAGGGTATCGCCGTCAGCCCCAATGGTGCCGAGGTGTACGTCACCAATGGCAACGACAACACCG
>NZ_JBFUIT010000593.1:0-1144 GCF_056401735.1 Luteibacter sp. P4_D7_3 | reverse complement strand
GTACACGCTCGGTCCCGATGTGGTCGGCGAGAACGCCGGCTATGTCGTAGAAGATATTGAGGGCTACTACGTGCAGGTGATCGACGAAGCACCGGTCGGCCTGCAGGTTCCGACGTCGGTCGTCCTGTCCGTGATCGATACGGCTCCGGAGCTGAAGGGCTCCAGCGCCACCAAGCGCAATAAGCCGGCCAAGCTGCAGACCGGCATCGAAGTGCAGGTTCCCGAATACATCACCAACGGAGAGAAGGTGACGGTGAATACGCTTACCGGCGAGTTTGCGGGCCGCGCTTCGTGATCGCATGACCAAGAGCTATTCGTTCCGCGCCAGCGTCATCGACACGTTGATTCGGACGAAGCGGCCCGATGTTCCCATGCGGGTCGCACTGCGCAACACTGCTGCGGTGGTGTTGCCGCTTGCCGCGGGCATGTACACCGGGTACCCGCAGGTCGGCATCGGCATCGCCGCCGGTGCGCTGGACACGATGTTCTCGGACCAGCCCGGTCCGTACCAGCAACGCCTCAACCGTCTCTTCCTGGCGGCGCTGGCAGCTGGCGTCGCTTCGCTGGTCGGCTTCCTGATCGGCGACGACGTGCTACCGATGTGCGTCGCCTGCGCGCTGTGCGGTTTCTTCGGTGGCCTGCTCGTCGTCTTCGGTGCGGACATCGCTCGGGTGGGCATGACCAGCATGCTGCTGTTGGTGATCACGGCCGCCACGCCACAAGACGTCCGCGGTGCACTCTCCGGCGGCGGCCTGATTTTCGCCGGCGGCATGCTTCTGGCGGTGTTCTCCATCGCGGCATGGCCGCTGCAACGCTATCGGCCGGAACGGGCCGCGCTCGCCCTGGTGTATCGCGGGCTCGCCGATCTCGCGCGCAAGCCGCACAAGGATGGCGAAGCTCCCGGCATCACCGATGCCATGAACGCCCTGCAGCTCACCCTGCTCGGCCGCCACCACGCACACGGACGTGCGATGGAAGCCTTTCGCGTGCTGCTCGAGCTTGCGGAGCGCATTCGCCTGGAGCTGGTCGCCATGGCCGAGCTCGAAGTGAAGCGCGAAAGCATGGGCGAGATGTTCCGCAATGATGCCGCCCGCGTTCTCACCGCCACCGCGGACGCCCTCGACGCGGCGGAGCCGCCGCAACG
>NZ_JBFUIT010000592.1:0-1147 GCF_056401735.1 Luteibacter sp. P4_D7_3 | reverse complement strand
GCAGCGAACGCCTTGCTGAAAACCCTCGAGGAGCCGACCCAGGCCACCTTGCTGGTGCTTGTCGCCGATGAGCCGGCACGGTTGCCCGCGACTATCCGCAGCCGCTGCCAGCGCATCGATTTCCTGGTGCCGTCACGCGACGTCTCCCTGGCGTGGCTGGCTGGCGAAGGGGTGAAAGAGGCGGAAGCGGCACTCGACGCGGCCGGCGGCAATCCCGGCATGGCGCGGACCTGGGCRGCTGACGGCGCGCTCAAGCACCGCGTCGAGGTGCGTCATGATCTCAAGGCGCTCGCCGCCGGCCGCGGCGACGCGATGGAAGTCGTCAAGCGCTGGCAGGCGGCCGAGCCGGCTCGGTACCTGTGGTTCGCGGCACAGGCCGCGACGGACGAACTCCGTGCCCGTGCCGCCGGCGTCGCCGCTCCGCTGGAAAGCCAGCTGGATGACGAATCGCTCGATGCCTGGTACGGCAAGGCAAACCGGGCAAGAGATGCGCTGCGCGGGCCGCTCCGCGTCGATCTGTTGCTGCTCGAGCTGCTTGCCGCCTGGCGTTGACGCTGCCTTATCGGGCGTTCGGCCTTAATCGGCACATCTCTAGCGCCTCGCAAGGAACTTAGCCTTTGTCCCGCGACCCCGTCATCGACGGCAGTACCCGTCTACTTGTCGTCGCGCCCCACCCGGACGACGAATCGCTCGCCGCCGGCATGCTGATCCAGCGCACGCTCGCCATGGGTGGGCGTGCCGAT
The DNA here is from genome assembly GCF_056401735.1 of Luteibacter sp. P4_D7_3. Classification (NCBI taxonomy): domain Bacteria; kingdom Pseudomonadati; phylum Pseudomonadota; class Gammaproteobacteria; order Lysobacterales; family Rhodanobacteraceae; genus Luteibacter; species Luteibacter sp. P4_D7_3. The sequence goes on along the minus strand of NZ_JBFUIT010000592.1, from coordinate 404 downwards.
GTCCTGCTCCTCACCGATGGCGACGACAATCCGTGGCCGCAGCGCTGGATGGAGCGGCGCCTGGTGATCGACTCGGCCGGCCGGGCTCGCTGGGGTGCGCGACGTCGGCTCGAGGTGGCTGCGGCACTGGGTCGGCTCGGCGTCGGCCCGGAGCACCTGCATGCCCTCGGTTGGCACGACATGCAGGTCACCGATGAGCTACGACTGCGAACCTCGGCGGCGGTAGGCGCGATTCGTCGCATCGTCGAGCGGGTACGGCCCACCCTGGTCGTGATCCCCGATCTGCGCGACAGCCATCCCGACCACGGTTCAGCCCATGTCCTTGCCCGACTGGCTCTGTCGGCGGCGGGGTCGATGGCCGAGATACTCACTTACATGGTCCATGGGACCGAGCGTTCGGCGCC
>NZ_JBFUIT010000591.1:0-1151 GCF_056401735.1 Luteibacter sp. P4_D7_3 | reverse complement strand
CAGCTCCGGCGCCACCTGCGCCGCGATCCAGCGGTCGCGGTCGGACAGGGGGATGCCCTCACCCCGGCCGCCGGCGGCGAGGTTGCCACGGAATTCGTCGCCCTGCGGAATGCGGGCGAGCGCATACGGCACCGGCTCGCCATCGATCAGCAGGATGCGCTTGTCACCGGCGGTGATCTCGGGGATGTACTTCTGTGCGATGGCGAAATGGCGGGCGCCGTCGAGCAGGGTCTCCAGCATGGAATTGAGGTTCGAGTCGCCATGCTTCACCCGGAAGATGCCGCGGCCGCCCATGCCATCCAGCGGTTTGAGTACCGCTTCGCCATGCTCGGCGACGAACCGGCGCAGCTCACCGGCGTCGCGGGAGACCAGGGTTGGTGCGATGCACTGGGGGAAATCCAGGGCGAACAGCTTCTCGTTGCAGTCGCGCAGGCTGCGCGGGTCGTTGACCACCTTGCAGCCGGCGCGCTGGGCGCGCTCCAGGACCATGGTGTCGTAGATGAACTGGGAATCGACCGGCGGGTCCTTGCGGGCCAGGACGATGTCGACCTCGGCCAGCGGGCGCCAGGTGGGCTCGCCCAGCGTGAACCAGCCTGTCGGGTCCTCCTTCACGGTGAGCGGCCGCAGGCGGGCCCAGGCCTCGCCGTCGCGCAGGGCAAGGTCACCCTGTTCCATGTAGAGCAAGGCGTGGCCGCGGCGAGAGGCCTCCAGCAACATGGCGAAGGTAGAGTCCTTGGCGATCTTGATGGCGCGGATCGGGTCCATCAGGACGGCGACGGAGAGCGACATGGGGGTGTCCCGGGAGAGCAGGAAGAATGCCAAGTCTAGTGGGGGAGGGATCGCAATTTCACAAGGATTTGTCCCTTTAAGAACAATTCATCTTGACGGCGACCCGGCCAACCATTAAACAGCGAACGGGAGGAACGCCGAAGAGCGGGCCACCGGAGCCCAGGTTCCGGACGACGACCCAGCGCACGGATAAGCCGGCATGAAACCAGCTATCCTGCGGTGGGATTTGCGGTTTTTTTGTGCGTGCTACGGGGGCGCAGTGAACGAAAACGGACGTGGTACCGATCTGACCGGCTTGCGGGTCATGGTCATCGACGATTCGAAAACCATCCGACGCACGGCCGAAACCCTGCTGAAGAAGG
>NZ_JBFUIT010000590.1:0-1160 GCF_056401735.1 Luteibacter sp. P4_D7_3 | reverse complement strand
GCCAAAAGCTGGTCCAGCGCCCGCTGCACGGTGCGGGAACTCGCGCCAAGTGCGATCGCCAGCGCCGAGCTCGACCACGCTTCGCCGTCGGCAAGCAAGGCGAGCACCGCCGCATGCTGCTCGTCCACGGGCGGCGCCAGTACGACGATGTCGGCATTTCCATGTGGTGACAGCGCAAAGCCCCTCTTGGTCGCGGTGACGTTCGCCAGCGTCTGGAGCTCGACACGCAGCCGGCCAATTTCGACCCGCAGGCGGGCGCGATGCGATTCGTCCGCGTGCCTGGCCCGGAAGGCGCGGTAGAGTAGCGTGCTTCTCGGCACATCGCCTGGCCAGGCCTCACCCAGAGCGCGGGCGAGCGCGAACAATATCGGCCGCGACGAGAGCGAGATAATCGTGTCTCCGGTCCGCACGACGTTGCGGCATGCGTCGACCACCAGCGCGCCGGAGGCGAGGAGGGTTTCGACCTCCTCCAGCAGCAGCGGACGTTCCTCGCCTCGTGCAATCAGGCGTACAGCAGGYGTCTTCAGGACGAGCGACGCGGTTTCGACCTCCGCCGTCATTGCCGGAATGTCGGCTTCCCGTGCGGCCTGCTCTGCGCGGCCCAGCGCGGCGCGTGCCGCTTTCGTCCGGAGGCGGCGGATCGCAACGCCGGCGACAACCAGCTCATAGGCAGCCCTCGACGCCGGCGGAAGCGGCGGCGGCGCGAAGCCCGCGAGCAGGTGCTCGGCCTCGTCGAGGCGACCGATCAGCAGCAGGCGCCGGACCTCCAGATTGAACGCATGTGCGGCATTCACCCGGTCACCATGCGCTTCAAGCACCGCCCGGGCTGCGTCGAGTGCTTTCACCGGCCAGGTCAGATCGCGGGAGACGAGCGCGATCTCCGCCTCGGCGACGACACATCTGGCGCGCGCCATCGTCTCTTTGGGGCCGAACGCGCGAGTGGCTCTTTTGAGGAGAGCCTTCGCTCGGACGAGCTCGCCGAGCTGCGCCATGGCGATGCCTCTAAGTGCGAGTGCCGGCGCATCCTCGCGCAGCGCCACCCGCTTCAAGGCACCAAGGGGATCGCCCGAGGCGAGCGCACGCGCCGCGGCGGTGATCAGCGAGTCCATCGGAATCCCGTCACACTTGTCACTCTCACCATTCGATATCCGGCCCTAGTC
>NZ_JBFUIT010000589.1:0-1164 GCF_056401735.1 Luteibacter sp. P4_D7_3 | reverse complement strand
TAATTGGCCTGGCCCGGATTGCCGGTGACGCCGACCACGGAGGCGATGCTGATGATGCGGCCCTTGCGTGCCTTCATCATGCCGCGCATGACCGCCTTGGACGTGCGGAACACGGAGGTCAGGTTGGTTTCCATGATCGCGCTCCAGTCCTCTTCCTTCATGCGCATGAGGAGCTGGTCGCGCGTGATGCCGGCATTGTTGACCAGGATGGAGACCGCGCCGGTCTCCTTGGCGATACCGTCGATCAGGGCTTCGATCGCCGCCGGATCGGTGACGTTGAGCATGCGGCCGTGGCCACCGTGGGCCGCGAGACGCTCGCCGATCGCCTGGGCGCCGGACTCGGTCGTCGCGGTGCCGAACACCGTCGCACCGAGCGCGGCAAGGCGGTCGGCAATGGCCGCGCCGATGCCGCGACTGGCGCCGGTAACGAGCGCGATTTCGCCCTTGAGGGTCTGGGTCATGGGAATTCCTGTCTTAACGGGGAAGGGTCAGGCCGTGGCGACGGTGAGCGCGGCATCGAGGTCGGCGGGCGTACCGATCGGCTTGGCCTCGACGGACTTGTCGATGCGCTTGATCAGGCCGGAAAGCACCTTGCCCGGACCGCACTCGAGCGCCTGCGTGATGCCATGGGCCGCCAGCGCCTGGACGCACTCGGTCCAGCGCACCGGAAGATAGAGCTGGCGCATCAGGGCACCACGGATGTTCTCAACCGAGGTGTGCACCTGGGCGTCGGCGTTCTGGATGACCGGGATCGACGGCATCGACCAGTCGATGGCGGCCATTCTTTCACCCAGTCGGTCCGCGGCATCGCGCATCAGCATGCAGTGGGAGGGCACGGACACGGCCAGCTTCACGGCCTTCTTCACACCGAGCTCGGCCAGGCGAGCCAGGGCGCGATCGACCGCCTCGGCGTGACCGGCGATCACCAGCTGGCCGGGAGAATTGAAATTGGCGGGAGCGACCACCTGGCCCTGGGCGACTTCCTCGCAGACCTGGGCGATCTGGGCGTCGTCACCGCCCAGAATGGCGGCCATGGCGCCGACGCCGGCCGGCACGGCGGCCTGCATGAGGCGACCACGCTCAGCGACCAGACCCGCCGCATCCTTCAGGGAAAGGGCGCCCGCGGCGACCAGGGCGCTGTACTCGCCCAGGCTGTGCCCGGAC
>NZ_JBFUIT010000588.1:0-1177 GCF_056401735.1 Luteibacter sp. P4_D7_3 | reverse complement strand
GCCTATGGCAGTCCGCTGAAATTTATCGATCCAACGGGGCTCAATCCCGACTGCCAGCGCCTGGTGGAGTGGCGAGGCAAGGAGACGGAGCAAGACCTGCAGTCCCGACTCGTGGATACCCACTGGAACCTTTATCCCAACGACAGGGATCTGCCTTACGTTCCCGATCCAGAGAACCTCAACCCGAAGGGGATCCGGAAGGAACTTAAGAACATGGCCAAGACGCCAGAGTTCTATGTGGAGTGCCTTGCGTACAAAGTCGAAACGTTTGAAGACACGTATAACGTCTATCAAGATGTGAAGTTTGTCGACCTTTGCGTCGAGGACATGGGCTGCGGTATCAAGGTTCCCCATCGGCTTGACGCTGGCACAGTCCGTGAACCTCTAGGCAGTCGTACAAGGGAACGTAAGGAAGTGAGCCACCCATACCGCATAGCCATACGCACGTTCCTTCCCGCCGTCATAGAGTGCCCAGCATGGCTCAACAGCATCCGTTGATCGTGGAACGAGGGAGGGCCGCCCGGATACGGGCGGCCCTGGCCGTCGTCGTTATTTTCGCGATCTTTGATCGGTGGGCGGCGGATCCGATGTTCCTGCTCACCTATAACGTTTCCAATGCCATGCCATGGCCACTCTCCACGCTCGTGGTGGTCGCACCTCAGATGGTGGTAGCGGCGTTGGCCGGATGGATGATGGCGGCGTGGCTCAAAGAGGGGCCTGCGGCGGCTTGCGCAATGGCCGCACTACTCTTTACGTATTACCTGCTCGCCCACTGGCAGCACACGGTGCTGGTGTTCAGTGCGGTGACGCCGGTTGACCTGGCGGCGGAATCGCTTGTCGTCCCGGTGGCCGCACTTGTTGCATACGCGATTACCCGAAGGGCTATGACCGTCAGGTCGGCATCCGTGCCGGGCCAATCGGAAACGCGAGATGGGCCGTTACTTCGGCTTGTGATCGGACTGGTTGCCGTCGTCGTCGCCGAGCTGTTCGTTCTTCGCCCGGTCGGCGGACTACTGTTACTCACGCTTGGCGCTGCTCCTTTGTGGCTAGCGCCCCTGTGGCTGAGCGTTGGCCAGCTGGCTGTATACCTTGCTGCCGGCTATGTGATTCGGCGACAAGGTTTGCTTCCGCGAACGGAAGCCACCCTCCTCGTGGTCTTCGCGTGCGCAGCGCATGC
>NZ_JBFUIT010000587.1:0-1179 GCF_056401735.1 Luteibacter sp. P4_D7_3 | reverse complement strand
TGACTATGCAGCGCGCCATGGCGTGCCGCGCTGGCACGACGACGCGGCGGCACTCATTGCCGACCCGGACGTCGATGCCGTCTACATCGCCACACCGCCCTCCAGCCATCGCGAGTACGCGCTGATGGCGATCGCTGCGGGGAAACCGGTGTACGTCGAGAAACCCATGGCGATCGACCACGCGGAATGCATGGCGATCGTCGAGGCGGGCAGGGCGGCCGGCGTGCCGGTTTTCGTGGCCTATTACCGCCGCATGCTGCCGCGTTTCCGCCGCATCGCGGCGCTGCTGGCCGAAGGTGCCATCGGCACGCCGCGACTGGTCAACGTACTTCTGCACCATCCCTTCGAAGCGCGTTATCAGGACCCGGCCAACCTGCCGTGGACCGTGCGCCCGGAGCTCTCGGGAGGCGGCATCTTCGTCGACATCGGCTGCCACACGCTGGACATCCTCGACTTCCTGCTCGGTCCCATCGTCACCGTGCGCGGTATGGTCTCGCATCAGATGGACGCCTATCCGGCCGAGGACACCGTGGCCATGGCGTTCTCGTTCGGATCCGGGGTGCTCGGTACGGGTCTGTGGAACTTCTGCGCGGACCGGCGGGAAGATCGCGTCGAGATCGTGGGGGATCGCGGGCGTCTGGTCTTCGCCACCTTCGGCGAAGGGCCCATCCGCCTCGAGGCTGGCGGTCGTGTGGAGGACATCCTTATCGCCCATCCCGAGCACATACAGCAGCCACTGATCGAATCCATCGTCGCCGAGCTGACCGGCAAGGGTGCCTGCCCGTCCACCGGCGAGACCGGGGCGCGGACCAGCTGGGTGATGGATCAGGTACTACGGGGCTAGAACCTCCGCCCGGTAGGAGCCGATTCATCGGCGATGCTCTTGCCTTCTGTGGGAGCCGATTCATCGGCGATGGGTGCTCGCCCCGAACGGGCCCGCTGCCGCGGGATCGCCGATGAATCGGCTCCCACAGGAGCAGGTGTGCCGTAACGGGGTCAACGGGTAGGTTCAGTGTTGCAATTGGGCTGGCGGGCCCCATGCTATTCTCCGCCGGCTGGTTCCCTTGGGGGAACTGGCCTCCACAGCGTCTTCAGGGCGGGGTGTGACTCCCCACCGGCGGTAGGTTTCCGCAAGGAAACGAGCCCGCGAGCGCTCCCGGTTTCGGCCGGGAGGTCAGC
>NZ_JBFUIT010000586.1:0-1184 GCF_056401735.1 Luteibacter sp. P4_D7_3 | reverse complement strand
CCCTTACGGATTTTCGATTGTCGGATTTCCCCTACAGACGCGTCGACGAAGGTCCCTTTGTCGCCCCCCCATTAGCTAGTGTCAACCATAACCCGAGGTCGCCGGATCGTTTTGCTGCCTAAACCCGGCGGGCGTCAAGGTCATGCGGGTGATGGTGTTGCCGGCGCCCTCGTAACCCAGTGCGTAGGACGAGGCGTCGGTCGACACCGCAATGGCGCCATTGACCAACTGGCCAGCGGAGACCAACACGCGGCTGTCGCCATCGTAGGTGTACCAGGCGTCCTTGGTGGTGCCACCCCAATAACAGAATCCCGTGACGTAACTGGGGAGAGGAATGCTCCGATGTACAGGCGGAACGCGCGAGGGCCGCTAAAGTTCGCGCACACGCTGCCGATACACGTCTCTGCAACTCATGGAGCAGGAACGCAAGATGGCGAAGGCCCGACGGAGCAAACCAGGACATCTTCTTAAGTTCCCTGCCATCGGCTATCCGGACCACCGCCTCTCAACACGCGTCATCCGAAGCGCTCGAAAACAAGGACCAGCCATGACCTACCGTCTTCCCAAAGTGGGGGTCACTGCCCTCGCCTTCGCATGCCTCGCCGCCTGCGGCCACAATGAGCTCGACTCACGCCAGCTCGACTTCAACCAGGGACTGGCCTACAAGCACGGCAGCACCGAGCCCTTTGACGGGGATGCGGCATACGTCGACGCTATTCCCGCCGACATCGCCGCAACGTGGGACAAGAAAGTCGGCGCCATCAATGGCGCACCCGGCCACTCAGCCCTCGCGCGCTGCGTCGTGCACTTTGAGAAGGGACTGTCGGCAGGTCCGTCGCGATGCTACGGGTCCGGCAACAAGCTGGCCCTTGAACTGTCACGGAAAGACGAACGGCTCGATGGCGACATGGTCATCTACAACACGCAGTCCGGTGAAAAGGTCGAGTCTCTGCACTACGAGGGCGGCAACCTTGAGGGCACGGTCACCCGCTACACCTGGGACGGCAAGCAGATGGTGTGGGAGGCGCATTTCGAACACGACGTCCTGAACGGACGCCTGCGCAGCTGGACGCCAGACGGTGTGGCCCTGACCGACGCCACCTGGAAAGAAGGGAATTTACGCGACGGCCACTACTCGGACGGCGTCGTTTCATATGACGTGCGCGATGGACTCAAGGAAGGCC
>NZ_JBFUIT010000585.1:0-1190 GCF_056401735.1 Luteibacter sp. P4_D7_3 | reverse complement strand
CACTTGGCGAGCGCAACGCCGTCGCCGCTGGCGCCATCGAACACAAGATGGGCATCAGGGGCTCGGCGACCTGCGTCATGAACTTCGATGGCGCCGAAGGCTGGCTGATCGGGCCTGCGCACAAGGGACTCATGGCGATGTTCACCATGATGAATGCGGCTCGGCTCGCCGTCGGCATCCAGGGTCTGGCCCTGTCCGAGCGGGCCCTGCAGAACAGCCTCAACTACGCCCGCGAGCGCCTGCAGATGCGCGCGCTGACCGGTCCGGCATTCCCGGACAAGCCGGCCGATCCGCTCACCGTGCATCCGGACGTCCGCCGCATGTTGCTCACCCAGCGCGCCTTCGTCGAAGGTGGCCGCGTGCTGGCGGCATACGCCGCGCTGCAAAGCGACATCGAATCCCGTGATGCCGATCCCCAGGCACGCAAGACCGCCGGCGAGCTGCTCTCCTTCCTGATTCCGATCGCCAAGGGTCTCCTTACCGAGGCCGCGCAGGAGTGCACCAAGGAAGCCCTGCAGATCTTCGGCGGGCACGGCTACATTGCCGAACACGGCATGGAACAGTTCGTCCGTGACGCGCGCATCATCACGCTGTACGAAGGCACGACCGGCATCCAGGCGCTCGACCTGCTCGGCCGCAAGATCATGCAGTTGCAGGGCGCCGGCCTGAAGCATTTCCTCAACGAAATCTCCGCCTTCTGCCAGGCCAACGCAGAGAACGATGCCGTGAAGGCCTTCATCGGCCCGCTCGCCGTGGCGACCAAGACCTGGGGTGACGTGACCCAGGCCATCGCGCAGCGTGCGCAGGCCAACCCGGAAGAGCTCGGCGCCGCGGCTGTGGATTACCTGTATTTCTCGGGCTACGTGACCCTGGCCTATTTCTGGGCCCGCAGCGTGCTGGCCGCCGGCGGCTCCGCCCTCTCGGCCAACGATAAGCAGGCCAAGCGCGACACCGCCACCTTCTACTTCACCCGCATCCTGCCGCGCATCCACGTGCATAAGGCGGCGATCGAAGCCGGCGTAGCCACCTTGCCCGAGCTGCTCTAATCCGCACCTGTAGGAGCCGATTCATCGGCGACCCCGCGGCAGCGGGCAGGGTCGCCGCAAGCACCCATCGCCAATGAATCGGCTCCTACCTGACGGAAGCCCCGCCCCGGGGCTTCCGTCGGCCCGCGTGAAGGTGTAGAAAAC
>NZ_JBFUIT010000584.1:0-1208 GCF_056401735.1 Luteibacter sp. P4_D7_3 | reverse complement strand
GACCTTCTCGGCCGCACCCTGCCCGTCGATCAGGCGACGGAGCGATGCCGGCCATGTTTTCGCCGCTTCGTCGGCAGCGCCCGGAAGACCGTTGAGTAGCGAGAACCACAATGCCGACGCGCAGGTTTCGTCGTCGCAGCCGAGCAGACGAAGCAGTTCGATAACCGTTTCCGCTTCGGCGCGCGCCGCCACGGGCAGCAAGACGCAGGCCTCACGCGCACGCTGGGTCAGCGGCATCGCCGTTGCCTTGGCGTCGGGGGAACGCAGCTCGCTCATCGTCGCGTCGTCCTTCCGGGTGGTCATCGTTGCGTGGCCTGGGCCACTTCCAACGCGCGCGCAAGACGTTTGGCCGACACCGGTTCGGCGGTCTTCAGCTCCTGCGCGAACAGCGACACACGCCACTCCTCGAGCAACCAGCGCAGTTCGCTCCAGACCACCGCATCCAGGGCGGTACCCCCCGCATTGAGCAATGCGCGCCAGTAAGGCAGCACCTGCAGCATACGCGACTGGTCGCGCGCGGGGTCCTGCCGAAGGCGCTCGGCGCGCAAACGCATGGACTTGAGATACCGCGGCAGGTGGGTCAGGCGCGAAATTGGCAATTCACGCAGGAAACCGGGCTGAAGCAGGGCCACGAGCTGTTCGCGCAGGTCGTCGTAACTGGCCTTCGCGAAACCCATCAGGGGCGGTTCCATCCACGGCTTCAGCTCGGCCTGGGCTTCGATGATCGGCTCGGCCACCTTCTGCCGGGCCATGGCGGCGCCGAACAGTTCCCTGCCGAGCTGCACATGCAACGCTTCGAATTCACCCTGCGTGCGGGCGTCGAGACGGCGTCCGGCGAGCAGATCGCTGAAACCGCCTTCGACCAGATCCTCACGCAGGCCTTCCACACTGCCCATCGGCGCGTACTTGAGCGACAAGGGATTGGCGATCGGCAGCTGGCGTCGCGCACGCTTGAACTCGGGTGCCAGCGCCTGGCGTAGCAACCGCTCGACGCCGCCCACGTGCGCTTCGGCGGCCTCGTCGGCGCGCTCGAAGACGCGCAGGGCCACCGCCTCGCCCAAGTCGACAAGGGCGGGATACGCGGTCAGTCCGCCTTCGGAACGGACTTCCTTCGGGATCGATTCGAAATCCCAGGCAACGATGTCCTCGCGCGTGAGCTCGACATCCGTCTTGCGCGAGAACGCTTCACGCGCCTTGCCTTCCCAGCG
>NZ_JBFUIT010000583.1:0-1210 GCF_056401735.1 Luteibacter sp. P4_D7_3 | reverse complement strand
GTGTCCAGCCTGGTTGGCGACATCGCGCTGTGGATCTTCGCGGTGCAGGAGCTGCGCCGGCAGAACATCGATCGCGCGCTGCGACCGGGGTTGTTCGGCCCGGCCCGCCGCATCAAGGGCGCCTGGGATTTCGTCTGGACGACCAACTTCTCCCACTCGATCTGGTCGGCCCGTAACGCGGGCACCAACGTGCTGGTCGGCGTCATGCTGGGCCCCACGGCAGCCGGCCTGTTCAAGGTCGCCATGACCTTCTTCGACGCGGCCGGCACGCCCGCCTCGCTCATGCAGAAAAGCTTCTATCCCGAGATCATGCGACTCGACCCGGCCAGCACGCGGCCGTGGAAGCTGGGTCTGCGCTCGGGAGCCCTCGCCGGCGGCCTGGGCGTGCTCGTCGCCCTGCTGGTGTTCGTCGTGGGTAAACCGCTGATCTCCGCGGTGTTCGGCGCGAAGTATCTCGAGTCCTACAGTCTGCTCCAGGTCATGTGCGGCGCCCTCGTGGTCTCCATGGCGGGCTTTCCCCTCGAATCGCTGCTCTACATCGCCAGCCGCCAGCGCGCGGCGCTGGTCGCGCAAGGACTTGCGGCACTGATATACGTCGGGCTGCTCATCGGATTGACACATCACTTTGGCATCATGGGCGCAGCCGTCGCCTATTTCGGTGGTCAGTGCCTGGAAGCGTTCTTCTTCCTGATCCCGACCCTGTCCTCCTTCCGTAGGCGACATACGCTTTCGTTCTACAAGCCCGAGGAAGTGCAGGAATGATCCGCAGTCGTGGAACCACGTGGCAGACCTTTCCGGCCGAAACGTTGCGGCGCTTGTTCGACGCCGTGGATGTGAACGATATCGTCGACGCCCATGTCGCCCTTCCCGACCCCATCGATCTGGCATGCCCGGAGGAATCGATCCGGCAGTGTTACGCGCTGTGCCTGCAATTCTGGAAAGACGGCGTCACGCGCGCGGACGCGTTGCGACTGGTCAACAAGCTGCTTCGCAACGAAGCGCTGAGCGCCGACGAACGCCTTGAGTTCAAGCACATCCGTGCGAGATACAAGCACCTGCGCTTTGCGCAACGGCTATACAGCAAGCGTCACGCCGCGGACAACCTGTTCGATAAGACCACGCGCGACCTGCGCAAGCTGCAGGATGCGTTACGCAGCGGCAGGCGCGGCGACAGCGTCCGCAGTGGGATGAGACTGCGGGAGCTCCAGAC
>NZ_JBFUIT010000582.1:0-1226 GCF_056401735.1 Luteibacter sp. P4_D7_3 | reverse complement strand
CCCTCCTCGTGGTCTTCGCGTGCGCAGCGCATGCTGGCCTCTGGGTTTGGCCAGCCCAATACGTGCAATCGGGTTTGGCTGTTGCACTTGTGTGGGTCCCGCTTCTGGCGATTCCTCTGGCCTTTGGGGCGGGATGGTACTGGGCACAACACCAGCGGCTCCCCGGGCAGGAAGGCTGACACTCCGCACGTTCCTTTTTCAACCCACCGCCACGTCTTCCTCCTCCTTCGTCACCTCTTCATCCTTGTCCGGCGRCGGAAAGTGGTACCACGCTTCGTGGGGAGACGACCGCTTGCACGACAGGCATGCAGTCATGGTCCAGAAATGGCCGCATCCTGGACAGCAGCCTGCGGTCCAGAAGGTATTCCATTGCGTAAGGCATCCTGAGCCGGGTTCGCCGGGTGCACATACCCAACGACTCTCGGGTTTGGGTTCCCAACTGCAACGCGGGCAATGGATATGGGGTTCGCGGCTCATCGGGTCGCTCTAGGGGGCGATGATCTCGCCATCTTCCTTGGTAAACGGGCCAGGCAGCGGCGGGATGATCTCGAGCACCTTCTCGGACGGACGACTCAGGCGCGTTCCGCGATCCGTGACGACAAACGGCCGCTCGATCAGGATCGGATTGGCAAGCATGGCGTCGACAATCGCCTCGTCGCTGACAGACGGGTCTTTTAAGCCCAACTCACCGAACAGCGGTTCCTTCTGACGCGCCGCCTCGCGGGGCGTCAGCCCCGCGTCGACGAGGAGGCGCAGCAGCGTCACTCGATCCGGCGGGGTCTTCAGGTACTCGATCACGGTCGGCTCGATGCCGGCATGGCGAAGGATCGCCAGCGTGTTGCGCGAGGTGCCGCACCGGGGGTTGTGGTAGATCGTTGCGTTCATCGTCATGACGTAGGTTCCACTACGGCTGCAGCGGCAGCCAGTGCAAGGGCTTCAGCGGCGCCCTTGCGCTCGCTGTAGCGGTCAACAAGATAATCACTGCGGCCACGGACCAGGAGCGTGAACTTCATCAGCTCCTCCATGACGTCAACCACGCGATCGTAGTACGGCGACGGCTTCATGTGACCGGCGGCATCGAATTCGTTCCAGGCCTTGGCGACTGAGGACTGGTTCGGGATGGTCACCATGCGCATCCAGCGGCCGAGTACGCGCAAGGCGTTGACCACGTTGAATGACTGCGAGCCACCCGATACCTGCATGACGGCCAGGGTCCTGCCCTGGGT
>NZ_JBFUIT010000581.1:0-1235 GCF_056401735.1 Luteibacter sp. P4_D7_3 | reverse complement strand
GCGATGTACAGCACGGTGCAGACGGCCAGCGAGCCGAGGATGCCGATGGGCATGTCGCGCTGCGGGTTCTTCGCTTCACCGGCGGCGGTCGACACCGCGTCGAAGCCGACATACGAGAAGAACACGATGGTCGCGGCGCGGAAGATGCCGCCCCAGCCGAACGCGCCCGGACCTTCGGACGCCGGGATGAACGGATGCCAGTTAGCCGGGTTGATCACCTGGATGGCAAAGGCGAGGAACAGCAGGATGACCGTGACCTTGATCGTCACGATGATCGAGTTGACGAAGGCGGACTGCGTGATGCCGACGTAGCACAGGCCTGACAGCGCGGCGATGATGACCACGGCCGGCAGGTTGATCAGCGTGCCGGTGGCCTGGATATGGCCCTCGACGAACTGGAACGGTGCCGAGGCGAGCTGCATGGGGAGCTCGAGGTTGGTACCGACCAGATGGCCGACCATCCCCAGCATCTCGTTGAAGTAGCCCGACCAGCCCGCGGCCACGGTGGCCGCGGCAAAGAGGTATTCGAGGACGAGGTTCCAGCCGACGAACCAGGCGACGTACTCGCCGAGCGTGGCGTAGGAATAGGAGTAGGCGCTGCCGGAAACCGGAAGCATGGCCGCGAATTCGGCGTAGCACAGGCCTGCAAGGGCGCAGGCGAAACCGGCGATGAGGAAGCTGATGACCAGGGCAGGGCCGGCATGAAGTGCGGCGGCCTGGCCGGTGATAACGAAGATACCTGCGCCGATGACGGCGCCGACACCCAGAAGAACCAGATGCTTCGCGGTGAGTACCCGCTTGAGCTCGCCATTGTTTGCATGTGCGCCGGTTTCAACGTGCTCACCAGCGTCTACGTGCGGCGCGGCCTCGATCGGATGCGTCGCGAACAGGTGTTTCAACATGTGTCTCCCCTACTGCCGGAATGTAGCCTTTTATTATTGGGACCGCCGCGTGAGTTACGGTGGACACGCAGCTGCCCTGAAGCGCTGGCACGGCACCATAGCCCAGCGGGGCAAGGCCGTACAAGTTGCATTGCGAGGCACGCCAACGCATTGCATACAGGAGTTGCGGATGTCGACCATGACTTGCGGCGGTTGTGCTCGGACAAGGCGCGATGCTCAGAAGACCATGTTCAGCGCGACCTGCGGTGCCACGTCGTCGGTGGCGTTGCGGCCATCGACGGTGAACTGGACGCCGGCGATCAGGCCGACTTTCGGGTTGAAGTGGTATTCCAC
>NZ_JBFUIT010000580.1:0-1236 GCF_056401735.1 Luteibacter sp. P4_D7_3 | reverse complement strand
ATTCTCGAGACTGTAGGACGAGAAGCTCCATTGTGCCGAGCGCACCGCTTCGATGCCGTCGATCACCAGACGTCCCGCCATGGGGGCGAAAAGGAAACCTTCCCGCCGCGAATGACCCCGCCACTCGATCGCTTGTGCACCGCGCCCCAGTAACAGAGGAATGCCGTACTTATCCGCGTGCGACTGAAGCAGGCGCAGATCGAACTGCACGAGGCTCCAGCCGATGACGGCGTCCGGATCGTGTTCGGCAAACCAGGCATTCAGCCGGTGGATGATCTGCGCGGGATCGGTGACGTACTCGAGATCGAAGTCGTCAGGCGGCGCAGCGTCCGCCGCGGGCTCGCCCAGCATGACCACCTGCCGCTGTCCGCAACCCTCCAGGGCGAGGGAGTAGAGGTCGCCCTCGGCGCTGGTCTCGATGTCGAGCGATACCACGCGTAACGATGGCCGGTAGTCGGCGACGGGCCTGAGTTTCGGATCCAGGATGGCGTCGCCCTCTTCCACACCGCCCTCCACGCTGACCGCGGCGGTGATGAAGCGCTCCATCATGTAGCGCTCGGGCGGGCGTATATCGGCTTCGTACAGCGGAACACCCCGCTCCTTCAGCCGTTTCTCCAGCAACATCATCTGCCGGTGACTGCGGGCATACAGGCCCAGCACCGGCTCCTGCTTAAAGGTTTTCAGCGGTAGTGGACGTATCTCCACCGAGGCCACCCTGCGCGCGACGCCATCGATGTCCGCCTGCTGCGACGCCCTGGCGAAGGCGACCGACTGCTGCGCCGTCATCACGACCCGTTTCGGCCCCTCGTCGGTGGCCAGCCAGAACTCGACATCGGTGCCGTGCCCCGTGTCCCGCCAATGGCGGGTAAGGATGAAACCCTGTCGGGTCGGGGAGGTCACTGCGGGATCCTGTCGATAGYTGCGAGGCCGCTGCCAGGGGTGAATTGTGCCATTCCTTCGAGGGAATAAGTCCTATTCCCCCGGCGCCACTACTCGCGTGGCGCGAGTGCCCCACTTCGTATTTCACCATCCCATCGTTTCATCCATCGAGGCTTCACATCATGAGCAAACTCACAGGCAAGGTCGCGGTCGTTACCGGCGCATCCAAGGGTATCGGCGCCGAGATCGCCAAGTCGCTGGCCGCCGAAGGCGCGTCGGTCGTCGTCAACTACGCGTCGAGCAAGGCCGGCGCGGATGCCGTTGTCGACGCCATCACCAAGGCGGGCGGCAAGGCTG
>NZ_JBFUIT010000579.1:0-1237 GCF_056401735.1 Luteibacter sp. P4_D7_3 | reverse complement strand
GCCGAAGGGATGCTCGACACCTTTACCAAGTTGAAAAACCCCGCGTTTGGCGAAGTGGCCGAGGCCATGGGCCTGTGGGGCCGCACGGTTCGCACCGCCGCCTCGCTCGATGAGGCGGTCACCGAATGGCTGGCGCAGCCGGGCCCCGCGCTGCTCCATGTCTTCGTCAACCCCATGGAGCTCGTCAAGCCACCCTTTACTGAGCTCAAGCCCGTTGTCGGGATGGGCATCTACGGCGTGCGCGCCATCCTCCACGGTCGCGGTGGCGACGTGTGGGAGATGGTCCGGGAGAACCTCTAGGGTCCCCAACCTGGGGTCCGGACGGAGCACCGGCCGCATTGCCCCCACTGCGGTCCGTGCTCCCGAAGGCATTCGTTCAACGCTCCAATGCACCAGGCGCGAGTCATGAGCATTAAAGACGAACACCAATTTGCAATGGCCCACCTTGCCCATGACCTGACCGTTCTCGGGGACGCCGCGTTGCGCGACGACTTCAATGAAGCCCGTTTCCGTGCGCGCATGGTGGTCGAGAAGGCAGAAGCCGCCGGGCTTGCCGATGTGGCCAAAGCTGCAAAAGATTTGGTCGCATCGCTCGGCCCCGTTGGCACACAGCCCGGCCTGGGCTATGGCGTCGACATCCTCCGGGTGGCCGAAGAACTCGACAAGCTCGGCTACCAGCATCTCCGGCATACGCGCCAAGGGCGTTAGGGCGGGTCGTCGTTGAAAGAGCCCGCCTTGATTGCCGGTCGATTGTGTCATCCGCAGACCTTGCTGTACTTTCCCGTCCCCCTTTATCGCTGGAGTTCTCCATGTTGGTCATCGCATTCGCACTCGCCGCCACGCAGGGCGTCACCATGAGCGGCAAGGACAAGCAAAGCGCCTCCGCACACGTTGCGACCTCATCGGTCGAATGCGCGGCATTCAGGAAAAATCCGGATGGATCTTGGACATCGGTTCGCGACACGAAGGTCGGTGCCGTGCAGATGTCGTCGGGTGGCACGTTCTTCCCCGGGGTCAAGCTCGGCGGGGTCGATGTCGGCGAAAGCCTGAACGCCAAATGCCAGGACAAGGCGGATGGTCGGGGCGGCAACGCTGGCGGCTGACCCTTTCCCGCTTCGGCACAAGGAGGCACGATGAGCGCACTCACAGAGCGTCCGAAAATTCTCTACATCGACCTGGACCTCGAAGTCAATTTCCAGGACAGTGGCCCGGGAACGGTTGGTGAGCGGTTGTTGGC
>NZ_JBFUIT010000578.1:0-1239 GCF_056401735.1 Luteibacter sp. P4_D7_3 | reverse complement strand
GAGAAAATGCATTGCTGAACTCCGATCCTAGAGATTCTCCATCGTCAGAATAGGCAGGCGTCACTATTTCCCGAAGAGTGGATTGCTGCCAGTCGGCGTTTGCAGTCCAAATTGATACTGTTTTTTTATTACTCATCTTTTTCTCCTCAATTTTTAAGGCCGGATGGGAGAGAGTCAACTCCACCTTCTAACCTCCGACCCGCCCACTCATTGAGGCCCTGTCGGAACTCGCCGTAATCTTTCGAATTGTCAATTATTTTAAGTATTTCATTATGTGCTTTTGTGGACCCTTTGCCCCCATGATGACCAGTAGGGTTCACAAATTTCACTTCAGCAATCGCGGTCCGTAGCTCATAGATCTGCTCATCAGAAAAGGGGACAGATTTATTTTCAGTTTGTAGAAAATAAATCTGTCCCCTTTTTGTCGTCTTTATTAGGAACCTTGGTTTTGTGATTTTTTTAGTAGGTTTTTGAGTTCAGGGTAAGAATCAATTTCTTCATCGGGTAGATTGTCTATGATTCGCTGAATTTTATTAGAGTATTTTTCATCAATAACTGCTTCAGTCCAATCAAGTTCGGAAGCTGCGGCGATTGCTACCTCGGAGAACGTAGAGTCAAGAAGTTTTTTTAAAAGCTCTATCGCTTCGGGCGATCGCAACTCTCCCAGAGCAGCAGCGCTTCTTTCTTGCCAGTATTCCTCTTTTAAAAGAATTGATTCATTAAGTTGTTGCCAGTCCATGGCGTTAAATTTTCCTAGAACTCCATGAGCTACCTGTGCAGTAATGTACTCATTCCAATTTGAGTCTTCATTTGCTCCAAGCCAGTAGTTATATTCTTCGTAAACCTTGCTGTTCATGTTGTTCAGGGACGGATCACGTTAAATAGCGAGAAAGAGGAGAGTTCCCAGGCGGCAGATTATGGATGTAAAAAACTGTGATCTGCCCCGTTTAGAATAAGGAATCGTGGTGTGTCCCTGTTTTATTTCTTYCGGTTACCTAGAATCGATTTGTTTTTATTGAGTGCTATCGCTGGTATGAACGCAATCATGATCATCCATATAGATTAGCACTTTGAAGTTGTCGTCGACTATCCAGAATGGGAATTCAGTCGTTTCGGAAAGTAGCGTTTTAAGATCTGCAGAGTTTGCTAGTTTCCAAGCGTGAATCTTACTGTCTTGAACTATTAGTAAGGGGTTTTCAAAATTTTCGAGAGTGTCTACTTTTTTCCAGAAGTCTGGGT
>NZ_JBFUIT010000577.1:0-1244 GCF_056401735.1 Luteibacter sp. P4_D7_3 | reverse complement strand
AAGTACCTCTCCGTCGGTCTGGCCATTTGCGTACATTCGAATTGAAGTATCCAAGATTGACTCGAGCAATTTATTTCCCGCATCGAATTTCTCAGGACTGCGCAGCTTCGAAAGGATGCTTACGAGTGACTGAGCCGTAAGCTTGAGTACCAAAACACCCTTATTGTAAAACTCTCTGAACGCGTCAAGCTCCCGGTCTTTCGAAAGGCCCTGCTGGGTGTCTCGACAAACGATGAATGCGAGTTTGCCGTACTCCTTTCCGAGGTAGGAAAACACCTGTCGGTACTCATCCACGCCGACGGATTCGTAGTTCTTCATTTCGAAGATGACCTGCCGCGTGGAATAATCTTTGAGAATCCTTTTCCAAAATCCCGAAAGAGCCTGGTTAGTTGCAACGAGGTCGCGTCTTTGGGTGGAGGCCGCATTCGGTTTGAGTTGGACATTGGTCAGCTGTCGTGCAAAGGCGATTTCCACAGCCCGCTTGCACCAGTCTTCAAATTGAGATGCACCCTCGGTGCCGCTGGGTATGTTCCGAAGTTCAGTGATGAGCTGCCCAAGCAGACGGGACCGCTGCTCACCACTTTGCGATGCGATGGTGATTTCGTATTCGTCGTAGATTTCTTCGGCGTCGTCCTGGTCGAGATCACCATGTTCGAGATTTAGGGCCGGCCAATAGCAGGGATGGACCATCAGCACGTCGGATGGTGAAAACTGCCGATCCGGTCGCTTGCCGTCGTGAGAAAAGACGAAGTTCCCATGTTGCTTGTCGAAAAGTCCGAAAAATCCGATGCCGTATAGAGCTCGGATCGCCTCGTCCGGAGTTCCGAGTATTTGAAAGTGCTGGGCGATTTGCTCGTCAAGGCTATCGTTGGCCATCGAAGCGCCTAACAGATCCGCGGCCTCTCCCCATGTAACCTTTGCGTTGCCGGCGGCAAAGGCCTTCGTGAGCAAGCTGATTCCAGGTAAAACTGATTCGTACTCTTTCCGAAGGTCATCGTAACGGGTCAGCGAGATCTGCTTTGACGAGTGTAGGAAATCTTCCTCGATGAGCGTCGTTCTGCTCTGCCGCTGAGCCTGGTAAAAGGCTGTATTGAGCAGGCCGATGACGTCTCTTGGCCGATAAAGCGTCAACTTCAATATGCGCTTGAATGCTTCCCGGCCGTGGAGTTCGTTGGCGGTAATGGCGTTCCATGCACGAACGTCGCTTTCTTTGTCCACTTTGAAGATGGCACGAATTCTCATGG
>NZ_JBFUIT010000576.1:0-1257 GCF_056401735.1 Luteibacter sp. P4_D7_3 | reverse complement strand
CCTTGCAACGGTTGAGCCAACGCTGTGCCACATCGTCCGGCGCCCAACCAGGATGGGCATAAATCTGCCGAACGAGTTTGTTGTGAGCGCTAGCGGCTTCGATCGAACGCCGATGTCCCTCGGTAGGTGGGGCGTTGATCGGTGTTTGAAGAGTGGCCCCTCAGGGCGACGCCTCAGAGGCTCCGTCTGGCCTTTCGCTGCGCGTGATCGTGCTTCCACAAATAGATCGCCGGTGTACTGAGCAAGGTCAGCAACTGCGAGACGATCAGTCCGCCAAGCATCGCGATACCGAGTGGCCTGCGCATTTCCGAACCGACGCCGAAGCCGATCACCAGTGGCAGGGCTGCACCCATGGCTGCGAGGGTAGTCATCGTGATCGGCCGAAACCGGACCAGCGCCGCCTCCGTAATGGCTTCCACCGGTCCCATGCCGAGCTCCCGTTCGGCCACCAGCGCGAAGTCCACCATCATGATGGCGTTCTTTTTCACGATGCCGATGAGCATCAGCACGGCGATCACGGACATGAGTGTGAGCGGGGTTTGCGTTACCAACATGGCAAGATAGGCCCCCATGCCCGCTGCAGGTAGCGTCGATAGAATCGTCAAGGGATGGATGAGGCTTTCGTAGAGAATGCCAAGCAGCACGTACATGAGCACGATCACGGCCACCAGCATCACCACGGCGCCCACGACCGCCTCGATCAGCTTCTGGTTGCTGCCCGCATAATCGTTCTGGACGCCTGGCGGCAGCCTCGCCTGGTCGACCAGGTCGTCGACGATCCTGATGCCTTCGACCTGGCTGACGCCTTTCGCGAGGTTATACGTGATCGCGGAGGATTCCAGCTGATTCCAGTGGCTTACGCCTGTCGGCGTAATGGAAGGGGCGATTGTCGCGACGGCAGACAACGGTATCATCTGTCCCTGTGCGCTGCGCACGTAGGTATTGAGAAGATTACCTGGCTGCAAGGAACTGGCGCCCGACGATGTCAGGATGACGCGATATGGGTTGATATCCGAGTAGATGGTGGAGACCGGACGCTGTCCAAACGCGTCGTACAGCGCCTCGTCGATCCGACTCATCGTCACGTCCAACCGGCTGGCCGCATCGCGATCCACCGTCACGGATTGCTGCATGCCAATGCCGTCGAAACTCGTGCCCACGTCGCGAAGTTGCGGTAGGGCCCGGAACCGCTTGGCCAATTCCAACGTGGTTTCCTGCAGGCTGCGCCCCGACGAACTGGTCAACTGCATCTGGTAC
>NZ_JBFUIT010000575.1:0-1261 GCF_056401735.1 Luteibacter sp. P4_D7_3 | reverse complement strand
CGACAGCACGGCCGATGCCGCCGTGTATACCACGCGGCGCAATCGCGCCGTCGGCCACGAGAAGGGATACGACAGCGTGCCGGCGGTCACACCCCTGGTGGCTTCAGGCGGTGTTTACACAAGCGCACGTGACATGGTGCGATACGCGGCGTTTCACCTCGACGGTGGACGTATCGACGGCAAGCCCGTGTTGGCACCTGCGCTGTGGGAAGCGATGCACGGCTTTGGCCTCGGCGGCGACTACGGTCTTGGCGTCATTCGCAACGAACTACGTTATGGCGACACCCCGGTCCGCGTGCTCAGCCACAAAGGCGGCGGTTTTGGCTTCGGGTGTGTTTTCATCTATTGTCCGGAGGCGAAGCTTGCCTGGGCCGCCATGTTCAATCGGCCGGTATCCGCTCCCTATCGCTTCGGTCGCAAGCTGATCGATGGTCTTCTTGCCGCCCGTTTCGGTGCGAAGTCTCCGAGGCTCAGTGCAACGGACATTGCACCGATCCGGCCGACGGCTGCCCTCAAGCAAACGGTCGCAGGCACCTATGTAGGGCGGAACCTTACCGCCACCATTCATGACACCGACGACGGCCTTCGATTCGAGTCGGACGCCTTCGAGATGCATGGCCCGTTCCTCGCCGTGACGCCGACCGCCTTCTTCACGGCGGATGCCGACCATGACCTTGTCGCGTGGACGTACACGGAAGCCGTGGGCGACTTGCCGGCCCACCTCGAATGCAGCGAAGGGGAGGCCGGCGTCGATTACAACGAGGGACCCCATGATCCGAAGGGGCCCGATCGTGCGGAGTGGACGAAATACGCGGGGAAGTATCAGATCTATCAATGGGGCAAGCCGTCGCTGGACGTGCTCGTCGAGCGGCGCAACGGCTACCTGTTTATCAACGGCGTGAAACTGCTGGTCGAGCGCGAGCCAGGACTGTTCTTCACCAGTGACGGTGAGGCAGTCGACTTGCGGACCGCGGTTCCCACGTGGCGCAGTCTCGTTCTGCGTCGCGTCAACACTTGAACGCAGGCGATGTTCAGGAATGAAAGAGCGGGCGTTACCTCGCGGGATCCCACGGTAGCTGCCAAAGCCGCGCCGTCGTCATCTCCTTGATGCACGGCACGTCCGTTACGCAGCGTGTGGCGCGCTCGCGGATAAAATTATCCTGTTCTTTCTCCATCGCCCGCGCATCTTTTGGCATGGCGAAAAAGTGGCGGTGACGATAAGCAACGTCCATTCCGCCTTCGAGCCCGGTGAGCTCCGGGT
>NZ_JBFUIT010000574.1:0-1264 GCF_056401735.1 Luteibacter sp. P4_D7_3 | reverse complement strand
CAGCTGCGCTCCACGGCGACGACGTCATTGATGGTGGCGCCGGCAATGACGTCATCCACGGCCTGGGCGGGGACGACGATATCTCCGGTGGAGCGGGCGACGACATCCTCCATGGCGATGACTTTGACCACCTTGTCTCCGGCAACGACAAGGTCTCGGGTGGGACAGGAAACGATTTCATCGACGGCGGTGCGGGGAATGACGTGCTCTCAGGCGACGAGGGCAACGACACCTTGCTTGGCGGCGACGGGGATGACCGGCTTACCGGTGGCATCGGCGACGACGAACTGTCAGGTGGGGCAGGCAACGACACGTTTGTGTTCGAGAGCGGCTCAGGGACCGATCGCATTTTCACGGCTGGCACGGACGGCGGCGGCCTTGACGTCATCGAGTTTGGCGCATCGGTCGCGTCGGCCGACTTGTACTACCAGTTGGCTGGCGATGACCTCATCATCCACAACCGCTCCACCGGCGACACCATTGCCGTTCAGGACTATTTCAATCCTCAAACGACGATTGATATCCATTTTGCCAACGGCAGTGTCCTGACCCATGACCAGCTGCGCCTGCAGCTCGGCGTGGCGATGCCGACGATGGGTACCGGCGGTGACGATGTCATGGAGGGGACCGACGGGGCCGACAGCCTGTACGGGGGTGCCGGCAATGACACGCTCATGGGTCTGGGTAGCAACGACTACCTTAACGGCGGTGCCGGCAACGACGTGATCACGGGCGGCCTGGGCAACAACGTGCTTGAGGGCGGCGCCGGCAAYGATATCTACAACATCAACCTCGGCAGCATCGACCGGGTGGTCGGCCTCGCCGACAAGGACGCCGGCAGCGACATCATCCGCTTCGGGGCAAGCTACTCCCCGAGCATGGTCACCAACTACCAGATAACGGGCGATGACCTTGCGGTCTTTTTCCTAGTCAACGGCAATCCCAACGGGGTCATTCTCGAAGGGTTCCTTGCCAAGACCAATGGCACCCACGTCATCGAGTTCACTGACGGCACGCGCCTGACCGCCGACAATTTCCTGATCAGTGCGAGCCATTGGACCGGAACGGATGCCAACGACGTGCATGTTGGCTCCGACGCCAACGACACGCTCGACGGCGGTGCAGGTGACGACACCCTGTCGGGCATGGGTGGCAACGACACGCTCTACGGCGGGGACGGCAACGACACGCTCAATGGCGGGGATGGCGACGACGTCTTGCGTGGTGGCCCCGGCATGGACACGGTCAGCGGGGGCGCGGGTAA
>NZ_JBFUIT010000573.1:0-1270 GCF_056401735.1 Luteibacter sp. P4_D7_3 | reverse complement strand
GGAGCCGATTCATCGGCGATGCTCTCCCCCACTAAAACACCTTGACCAACATCCAGAACAACCCGGCCGCCAGCGCGATGGAAACCGGCAACGTCAGCACCCAAGCCATCAACATGCTGCGCACCGTGCCCCACTGCAGCCCCGAGCCATTCGCCACCATCGAACCGGCGACGCCCGACGACAGCACGTGGGTGGTACTAACCGGCAAGCCAAAACGATCCGCCGCGCCGATCGTAATCATGGCCACCAACTCGGCCGAAGCACCCTGCGCATACGTGAGATGCTCCTTGCCGATACGCTCGCCGACGGTGCGAACGATCCGACGCCAGCCGACCATGGTGCCCAGGCCCAGCGCAATAGCGACAGCCACCTTGACCCAGGTCGGGATGAACTTCGTCGATTTATCGAGCAAGCCGTGGTAGTTGCCGAGCACCGCCTGGTCCTCGGGCGCGAACTGCGGTTGCTTGCTCTTCTCCATCAAACGCAGCGCTTCTGAGCTGAGATACATGCTGTTACGCACGTTGTTGATCTCGCCCTGCGGCACGTCGGCGAGCGTCGGACGCTGCGCCACCTGGTCGCCGATGCGATCGGTGAGGGCAACCAGCGCAGCGAAGGTCGACGGCGTGGCCTGCTTGGTCTGGATGTAGTGCTCGATCTCGTCGCGCGGCGAGGCGACAGCCGGCGCACCGGTGGCGTACTTGGACAGCGTTTCGCTGGCGTGGTGCGCCACCGAAACGAAGGTCTGCGTTTCCCCGGGCGTCACCGCCTTGTTCAAGGCGTACGCGCTGGGCACCGTGCCGATCAGGATCAACATGATCAGGCCCATGCCCTTCTGCCCGTCGTTCGAGCCATGCGCGAACGACACGCCCGTGCAGGTGAGGATCAGCAGGCTGCGAATCCAGAACGGTGGCGGCTGGTCGCCATGCGGTTCCGCGTAGAGTTCGGGCGCTTTGACGAAGCGCTTGAGGAGCATCAGCAACGCAAAGGCCAGACCGAAGCCGATCAATGGTGAAAACAACAGCGCCTTGCCAACGCTCAGCGCCTGGCTCCAGTCGACAGCCGCATTCGCGTTGCCTGAATTCATCAGCTGATTCATGAGACCCACGCCGATGATCGAACCGATCAACGTATGCGAACTCGATGAGGGAAGGCCGAGATACCAGGTGCCGAGATTCCAGATGATGGCTGCCAGCAACAAGGCAAACACCATGGCAAAGCCGACGGATGAGCCCACGTTGAGCACGAGTGCGATCGGCAGCAACTGCAGCAC
>NZ_JBFUIT010000572.1:0-1286 GCF_056401735.1 Luteibacter sp. P4_D7_3 | reverse complement strand
CTACGGTAGCGGGCGACCGAAGTTTCGCGCGTACTCACGCGCATGGACGCCACGCAGCCAGGCGTCCTCTCCGGAGACTCCGCTCATGGGCAACCTCACCCCCGCGTCCGCACGGTTGGCGCCACATCGGCATAGGGCCAACTACACGCCCAGACGCGATCAGCACGTCACCTCGCCGCTCGACGACATACAGCTGAACCGGCGCGCGAACCTTCGTGGCGTCCTTATCGAACTGGACTGGCTGGGTGTTTGCTCATACGAGAACCAGGCCTCGTTTCTCGGACTGGGGAAACGCCAGGTGCTGACCGAGCTGTTACGTGGCGCCGAGATTACGCCATCCATGGCGCGCGATATGGAATGGGCGATGCAGAAGCGCAAGGGCTGGATGGACGACGATCACCGCGGGGAGTCGCTCGCCGWCTGAGGACTACCGCGCCGGGTGCACGACGTCAGCTCGCGGGAACCATCTGTCCGACCACCTTGCCTTTCGTGTCGAGCATCTGCAATGACGGCGTACCGTCCGCGGCCACTTTCATCACAATACGCGGATGATCTGCGGTGTCCGCCATGGTCAGCGCCACGCCGTCGTTGCCGTCTTTGCCACCGCGGTTGAGGATCATGCGCGGCGTGGGTCGGCCACGCTCGTTGAAGAACGCTTCCAGCCTTGCGTTTCGTTGTTCCTCGGGTAAGCCCTTTGTCGATTCGAGGAACGTCACGAGTTCCATGATCGAGTAGTCGGGATAGTCGGTGAACTGCAGCGTTGCCGTGCGTTGCTTGCCATGCTGCGCCGAACCGAGTGCTATGGTCTGGTCCTGCTCATAAGCGTCGAACGAAAGGTGCCCGCTCGACTCCTTGATGCCACCGGGCCCCATCTCGCCGCCGAAACTCAGGCCACCATTCTCGGTGCCTTCCGCGTTCATGAAGAGAAACCCAGCATCCTTTCTACCCGCCGGATGAGGGAATTCTTTACCCTTGTAGTAGATGCCCGGGGATCTGCCCGCACTGGTCATCACCATCCGCAAGGTCCCGTCGGGCTCGCGCAGGTTGATGCGTTGGACGTCCAATTGATCGAGTGTCATCGTCCTTGGCGAGACGACAAATCCGCTGGCGACGGTGACGACAAAGACCGCCGTCAGCACGCCCGAGTAAATCATCAAGAAACGCTGGCCCGGTGCTTTCATCGTCCGACTCCCGTTCGAATGAAGTGTGCCCGTGTTTACCGTGGGCAAGGCTGCACTACCGATCGGGCCCGTTTCAAGTGCCGAGGGCTCGCCCCTCTCTATGGC
>NZ_JBFUIT010000571.1:0-1291 GCF_056401735.1 Luteibacter sp. P4_D7_3 | reverse complement strand
GGGTGATCCCGCCCGAATCCGAAGTCTCGCTGATCGTCTCGCTGGGCTTCCTCGTCATTTGCCTGGTCAATACCGTCGGCCTGCTGCTGGCGAAGTTCATGCGCCGTGCGCCGGAAATCGGAGTTCGTCGTGCACTGGGCGCTTCACGGCGGGATATTTACGCACAGTTCCTGATCGAGGCCGGCACGATAGGCGTCGCAGGTGGCGTGCTCGGCCTGCTGCTCACGGGCCTGGGCATTCTTGGGGTAGGGCTCGTGTTCCCGGAGCCGATTGCGCGCCTGGCCACCATCGACCCGGTACTCATCCTGCTCACCCTTGTGGTGTCCATCGTCGCCTCGTTGATCGCCGCCTTCTATCCCACGTGGCGCGCCGCGCAGGTCCAGCCGGCCTRGCAGCTGAAATCCAACTGAGTACATGATCATGCAGATCCAGCCCATTCTTTCCGCGTTGCGCCGGCACAAGGCAGGCACGATCCTCATCGCGCTGCAGATCGCGCTCACCCTGGCCATTGTCTGCAATGCGCTTTTTATCGTCCATGAGCGCATCGATCGCATCAACCGCACGACCGGCATGGACGAGACCAACGTGGTCGCCATCCAGAACCGTTACGTGGGGTCGCCCGAGAACTTCGTGCCCCTCATGAAATCCGATGTCCAGACGCTTCGGTCGCTACCCGGTGTCGAGGATGCCTACGTGACCAACGCGTTCCCCCTGCGCCAGGGTGGCTGGTCGACAGGTGCGCAGACGGATCCGGATTCGAAGAAGGAAGGTGTGCATACAGCGCTGTATTTCGGCGACGAGCACACGTTGAAGACACTGGGCGTGCGGCTGATCGCCGGCCGTAATTTCAGTCCGAGCGAAGTGGTGACGGTGCAGCCGCAGCAGTCGCCCGGTGCCCCCCAGGTCATCATTACCAAGGTGCTCGCGGACAAGATCTTTCCCGATGGCAACGCGCTCGGCAAGGTGATCTACCTTGCCAAGGGCAAGCCGTCGACGATCATCGGCATTGTGGAGAAGCTGACCGTCCCCTGGATCGAATGGGACACGATGGACAACGTCACCATCATGCCGGTTTTGTTCAACAGCGGTTACCAGCACTTCCTGATCCGTACGAAGCCGGGCCAGCAGGACGCCGTATTCAAGGACGCGCCCAAGGCCTTGTATGCGGCCAATCGCATGCGGGTGCTCCCTGAGAAGTACGGGGTGCGCACATTCGAGATGGTGCGTGCACGTGCCTATCAGGCCGATCGCGGCATGGCGATCCTGATGAGTGTCGTTTGCGGCGTACTCC
>NZ_JBFUIT010000570.1:0-1292 GCF_056401735.1 Luteibacter sp. P4_D7_3 | reverse complement strand
GTGATGCTCTTCGCGATCGGGCTCTATCTGAGCTTCACGACGGAAGGCGATTACCAGCAGGGCGCGACGGTGCGTATCATGTACGTGCATGTGCCCTCCGCCTGGCTGTCGATGATGTGCTACACGGTGATGGCCGTTTCGGCGATCGGCACGCTGGTCTGGCGCCACCCGCTCGCCGACGTCAGCCACAAGGCCGCCGCCCCGCTCGGCGCCGCCTTCACGCTGATCGCGCTCGCCACCGGTTCGCTCTGGGGCAAGCCGATGTGGGGCACGTGGTGGGTGTGGGATGCCCGGCTGACCTCGGTCTTCGTGCTGTTCCTGATGTATCTCGGCCTGATCGCGCTCAACCGCGCCATGGACGATCCGTCGCGGGCGGCCCGCGTCTCCGCCGTGCTGATCCTCGTCGGTTTCGTCAACATCCCGATCATAAAATTCTCGGTCGACTGGTGGAACACGCTGCACCAGCCGGCCAGCGTCATCCGCATGGGCGGCCCGACCATCGACCAGGAATTCCTCTGGCCGCTGCTGATCATGGCGATCGCCTTCACCCTGCTGTTCTTCACCCTGCATGTGATGGCGATGCGCAACGAGATCTGGCGCCGCCGCGTCGCCGCCCAGCGCCGCATGGCCGCACGTTTGGCCGGCCGGGAGGCTTAAGGAACTATGACCCACACGTTCTATATCGTCATGTCTTATGCCGTTGCGGYGACCGTCATCCTCTGTCTGATCGCCTGGACGTGGCTAGACGGGCGCACGCGTCAAAAAGAGCTGGCCGAACTCGAGGCTTCCGGCATCCGCCGCCGCTCCGCCCAGCCGACAGGTGACGCAGCATGAGCGTCGAGACCGGAAACCAACCCGCCCCACGCAAAAGCCTGGCGCGTTATGCGCTGCCGCTGATCCCGCTGGTGATTTTCCTCGGTTTTGCCGGCGTCGCCGGCAAAATGCTCTACGACCAGGACGTCAACGGCCGCGACGTTTCGGCCATCCCCTCGGCCCTGATCGGCAAGAAGGCGCCGTCGCTGGCGTTGCCGCCGCTTGAAGGCTCGAACACCGCAGCGCTGACGACCGCGGCGATCGCCGGCAAGCTGACGCTGGTCAACGTCTTCGCCTCTTGGTGCGTGCCCTGCCGCCAGGAACACCCGATCCTGAAGGAATTGGCGAACGACGGCCGGCTCACCATCGTCGGGATCAACTACAAGGACCGCAACGACAACGCGCTGCGTTTCCTTGGCGAACTCGGCAACCCCTACAAAGCGATCGGCGTCGATCCGAACGGCAAGGCGGCGATCGAC
>NZ_JBFUIT010000569.1:0-1323 GCF_056401735.1 Luteibacter sp. P4_D7_3 | reverse complement strand
CGGTATCAACAAGGTCATTATTGTCGGCAACCTCGGCGCGGATCCCGAGACCCGTTACACCGGCAGCGGCACGGCGATCACCAGCCTGCGCATTGCCACGTCCGAAGCCTGGACCGACAAGGCCTCCGGCGAGAAGCAGGAGCGCACCGAGTGGCACCGCGTGAAGCTGTTCGGCAAGCTGGCCGAGATTGCCGGTGAGTACCTGAAGAAGGGCCGCCAGGTCTACATCGAAGGTTCCCTGCGTACCGACAAGTACACCGACAAGGATGGCGTCGAACGCTATTCGACCGACATCATCGGCAACGAGATGCAGATGCTCGGTGGCAATGCCGGCGGTGAAGGTGGCGGCGGCGGCTTCGGTGGCGGCCAGGGCGGTGGCGCTCGTCCGCAGCAGGCACGCGCAGCCGGTGGCGGCGGTAACTACGGCGGTGGCGGTGGTGGCGCCGCTGCGGGTGGCCAGCAGCGTAGTGGCGGTAATTACGGCGGCGGTTCACGCGGTGGCGATGACTACGGCCAGCCTCGCGGTGGCAATGCGCCCCCGCAGCGCTCTGCGCCGCCGGTTAACGAAGGCTTCGACGACGACGATATTCCGTTCTGATCGAAGAACGTCATTCGTCCACAAAAAAAAGGCAGGGCATGCGCCCTGCCTTTTTTTGTGGTTCTTCGCGGATTACCGGGGCCCGGGCGCCCGGCTTTCAGGCCGGGCATGCTTTCGCACCTTGCACCTTGCACCTCGCGCATGGCTCGCCTTCGGCTTCGCGGGCTCGGCTTTGCCGTCGCTCTCTACACTTGGGCGTCTCGCGGGGAGACCTTGGTGCCCACCCTCGCGGCTCAGACACGTCCTCCGCGTTCGAGAAGGAAAGGCCGCTCCGCGGCCCCTGTTCTTATTGGCCTACGGCCGCTCCACTTGTGCGGAACTCGCCGCGAGGGTGGACACCAAGGTCTCTCACGACGATACGTTCAACTGAACGGAGAGCCGTTGGTGTGAGTGTGGCGGTCCAAGCGGACCATTGCGGCGGTCGTGTCGGCACGTCATTTCCGACTCGGTGAGCGCCGTCGTAACCGCTGCGCTGTCTCGCGAGGACGATCGCGACCGGCGCGACGCGGTTGACCGTTTGGCGATGGCGACGAGCCAGCAGCCGAGGCGGCGTTGCTTYGTCGGCTCGRCCCGCACGAACCTCASGGATGGGGAGAGTCTTCGGTGCCCACCCTCGAGGCGAGTTCCGCACAAGTGGAGCGGCCGTAGGCCAAATAAGTACACGGCCGCGCAGCGGCCTTTCCGSTACGAAACGCGGAGGACGTGTCTGAGCAGCGAGGGTGGGC
>NZ_JBFUIT010000568.1:0-1331 GCF_056401735.1 Luteibacter sp. P4_D7_3 | reverse complement strand
GTGCCAGCGTGATCCTCGCCGAACCGCCGTTCGCCAAGGTCGATGCCGGCGTGCCGGTCATCGCGGTGGAAAAGTTGCGCGAAAAGGCCGGCGCCATCGCCGCTCGTTTCTTCGGCGAGCCGTCGCAGGCGGTCGATCTGATCGGCGTCACCGGCACCAATGGCAAAACCTCCACGGTGCAGCTGATCGCGCAGGCGTTGGCCTTCCTTGGCCGCAAGCCGGCCACGGTGGGGACGCTGGGTGCCGGCATGCATGGTGCGGTCGTCGAAGGCGAGCGCACCACGCCGGATGCCATCAGCATGCAGGCGCTTCTTGCGGGCTTCCGCGATGCCGGTGCGTCGCACGTGGCGATGGAAGTGTCGTCGCACGCTCTCGAGCAGGGCCGGGTGAACGCGTTGGCGTTCGACATCGCCGTGTTCACCAACCTCACCCGCGATCATCTGGACTATCACGGCACCATGGAAGCGTACGGTGCGGCCAAGGCGAAGCTGTTCGCCTTCGAAGGCCTGCGCGCCGCGGTGATCAACATCGACGATCCGTTCGGCGCGAAGCTGGCCAAGGGTCTCGGCGAGGGTGTCGCAAAACTGCGCACCACGATGGCGGGCGAGAGCACCGACAAAGATGCCGAGGTCCGCGCCGACATCATCGTGACGTCGGCCAAGGGCCTCTCGTTCAACCTCAATACGCCGTGGGGCATGCGCACCGTGCGCAGCGCGCTGCTCGGCCGCTTCAATGTCGCCAACCTGCTTGCCGTCGCCGCCGTGCTCGGCGCGCTGGGCGAGCCGTTCGATCGCATCCACACCGCGTTGGAAGCCCTCGAGCCGGTCAATGGCCGCATGAGCCGCCTCGGTGGCGACGGTCGCAAACCCTTGGTCGTGGTCGATTACTCGCACACGCCCGATGCACTGAAGCAGGCCCTGCTGGCGCTGCGTTCGCATACCAAGGGCAAACTCATCTGCGTGTTCGGCGCCGGTGGCGACCGTGACCAGGGCAAGCGCCCGATCATGGCGGCGATCGCCGAGCGCCTGGCCGACGTCGTCATCGTCACCGACGACAACCCGCGCACCGAAGACGGCGACACCATCGTTGCGCAGGTCATGGGCGGCTTCGCACACCCTGACACCGTCCTGGTCGAGCGCGACCGCGCGCAGGCCATCGCCCTGGCCCTGGCCGACGCGAAAGCCGACGACGTCGTGCTCATCGCCGGCAAGGGTCACGAAACCTATCAAGAAGGTCCGCAGGGCAAGTTGCCCTTCGACGACCTCGCCGTCGCCCGAGAGGCGATGGCCAAAAGCACAAAGGGAGCCCGCGCATGATGCGCCTGTCCGCCG
>NZ_JBFUIT010000567.1:0-1336 GCF_056401735.1 Luteibacter sp. P4_D7_3 | reverse complement strand
GCTCTTGATCGCCGTACCATCAGCGACGTCGTTATAGATATAGCCTGTGCCACCGGTCGGCAGTGCGCCTGAGGTGGCGCGCAGCACGTAGTTATCGACACCGCCACGGAGATCGTGGTCACCGATGCGGTATTCGATGTTGGCGCTCCAGCCATGGCTGCTGTCTTCCGCGCCCGGCAGGAGGAACGTCGAACCACCGACCGTGCAACCGGTTTGCGGATCGTTAGCGAATCCCGCGCGCCTGTCGGTAATGGTCGGGCAGGCCTGACCGGTCGCCGACGTAATGTTCTGGCTGTGGTCGGAATGCGACCGGCCGTACATCGCGTTGACCGTCAGGTCATCGGTGATGTAACCCGTGTAGTGACCGATGTACGTGTTGCCACCCGGCGTCGCATTGGTCTGCGTACCGTTGTAGTTCTTCGTATAGACGTGGCCGAGATAATCGCCCTTACCGGTGTCGTAGCTATAAGCACTGATGGACTGGTCTTCGGTCTCGGTATCACCGATGCCGGTGAACTCGAGGATGTTGTTGTCCGTGATGTTCCAGTCCAACTTGGTCAGCCAGCGCTTGGTCTTGGCGACATCGTGCTCGTCGTCACTGGTGGTATTGGGACCCGTGTAATCACCGGTGTTCTTGATCCAGTCCGCTGCGGCGAAGATGAACAACTTGTCCTTGATCAGTGCGCCGCCGATGGAGCCGGAATACTGCAGGTTCTCGTTGTTGCGCAGGGCGTACGTGTTGCCCTTCTGATACTTCGTGCCGTCGCGCAGGTCGATGTCGCGTGGCTGCTGATTCAGGCCGTCCGGCGACCAGAACACCTGGACGTCGCCCTTCCACTCGTTGGTACCGCGCTTGGAGACGACGTTGATCACGCCGCCGGTGGARCGGCCGTACTCGGCGCCGTARCCGCCGATCAGCACCTGTTCCTGATCGATCGCGTCGTAGGGCAGCTGGCGCGAGCTCACGCCGGTCAGCGGGTTCGTGGCCTGGAAACCGTTGATGTAGTAAGCGTTCTCGGATGCCGAAGAGCCACCGAAGGACAGCGCGTTACCGTAGCCGCGGACGGCGGGCGTGGTACCGGGAGCGAGCAGGGCGATCGAGCTGATCGACGTGCGGGCGATCGGCAGCTTGGACAGCTGGTCGGCGGTCAACACGGTGCGCGAGTCGACCGAGCTGACGTCGATGCTGGGCAGGGTGTTGGCGGTGACCTGGACGCTGCCGAGGTTGGTGGCATCGCTGGCGCCGGCGGCGGCAGCGGCAAAGGAAACGTCGGTACCCTGGCTGATCTGGGTCTGCACGCCCTTGTGCGAATCGACCACGGTGCCGTTATGCATC
>NZ_JBFUIT010000566.1:0-1336 GCF_056401735.1 Luteibacter sp. P4_D7_3 | reverse complement strand
GTGTAGCACCAGCTGCTGGCCACATACTGGCCAAGCGGGTCGTATATCTGCACCAGAACATCGTTATAGGCGGAGTCCGTCGTGATATCAGTGATGCCAAGCCCAAGGTTCTCGCCGCCTGCGGAATCGAACGTCACGTAGACCGCCTGGCTCGGCGTTGTCGTGGCGAAGCTTTGCGATGGCCCTTCAACGGCCAGCGCACTATGAATGCCTGATCTAACCGTAGCATTTACAGCCATCGAACTGACCGTCGACGCCGGATCGACATAGATCTTGTACCGGCCAGTCGCCGGTAGGTTCGTAAGATTAATCGTGTCCCACGACGCGGTGCTAAACGACGTCAGCGCCGATCCATCGGGCGTAAGAACCGTGTATGACGCCCCGCCATTCGCAGGCGTCGTCATCTGGTTGCTCACATTCAAAGCAATAGTTTCGCCAGCGACGGCGTCGAATGTCATCCAACCGTTCTGCCCCATGACGTTTGTCGAGAACGTTACGGCCGGCGCATCACGCGGTATGTTCGGACCCTCGACATCTCGAGACACAATGCCCGTGAACCCCATCGTYGCCCCAACCTCGGACGTGATAACGGCCACGTACTTGCCATCTATAGCATTTATGAGATTGAAGGAGCAGCCAACCGACGAATAACACCAAGTCGAGTTAACGTATGCACCGTTCGGCGCCGTTAGCGTAACCAGGACATCGTTGTAGCCCGACGACGTAGTCACGCCAGTCACGGCAAAACCGAGGTTTTCGCCAGCCTTTGCCGGAATGATCATGCGTTTCGATTGATCGGAAACGCTCGTCATCAAGTGCACCGAGGCGTTGGAACCTGTCAAAACCGGCGCCGTCTCCACCTGCATCGACAAACTCAACGGGGCACTAGAAGAAACGAGTAGGAGAAACGTGCCTGGCTGCTTCACATAGGGAAGATGCACCGAGGGTCCCGACGCGCTCGCCGCGCCCGACATGACCAACGAGTTATGAGAGTCGTAGACCGAGTAGGACAGCGAGGACCCGGCGGGAGCGATCGTGCTCAATTGAAGGCTTAGCGCCGAGCCGCCTACCGTGTCAAAGAGGACGGCCGAATACTTCGAAGGCGCCGCGACAGCTACGTTAATTGGCGCGCCGTCGACGATCATGCGCTGCGTGGACGACACATCTGCCGGAGCAATTCCGGGAGGAGCGACCAAAATATCGTTCGCGCTGACTGCTCGGCCGAACGGTGTCGTCACCGATACCTTGCCGCTGCCTACCCCTGGCGCTATTGAAAACGCTGCATGGCTGTCGTCAAGCGAAGACGTGCTCGCCACATAGCTATTTAGCCGGACCG
>NZ_JBFUIT010000565.1:0-1339 GCF_056401735.1 Luteibacter sp. P4_D7_3 | reverse complement strand
GTCCTGCTGGAAGCCCGGCGGGCGGGGGTGAAGACGCCGATCCTGGTGATGACGGCGCGGGACGCCCCGGAGGCCCGGATCAAGGGTCTCGACCTGGGCGCCGACGATTATCGGATCGACCTACCTGGCGGCGGGAGCGACCGGCACGACGATGGGATGGCCGCCGTGCAGTTCAAAAGTAACTACCACCACCGAATAGCAACCGCGCACTCAGTRTGACCGTGTCTTCAAGTTGTAACAATTCAGCCATAGAAGCGTAAAGCTCTTCACTCATCCTTCGCGACGTTGGCTTGGCTTGAGGAATTTCGCATAGAAACACCTCAGTCGGGGCACAGGGGACTACACAACCATACTCAGCGGAGACATTCCAATGCGTTCCAAGTTGCTCACGGTGGCCATCGCCGCCGGTCTGGGCCTGACGAGCTTCTCGGCTTTGGCCGCGACGCCGAAGTCGCAGCAGCCGACCCGCGTCACGATCGATGCCGCCACCCTTCAGCAGCTGCAAGCACAGCTTGCCGCACTGCAGTCTCAGGTCGCCGACCTCCAGGCCAAGCAGGAAGCACAGGCGGACGCGCAGGTCGAGACGGCCAAGGCCGTCAATGATGCACAGGTCGCCGCTACCGATGCCGCCGCCGCCTCCAAGAAGTCGTCGGACAAGATCGCGTACAAGGGCGTGAATATCACCCTTGGTGGCTTCCTCGCTGCTGAATCGATCTACCGTACGCACCAGGAAGGCGCGGACATCGCATCGAACTACAATTCGATTCCGTACAAGAACACCCCGGCGGGCCACCTTTCTGAGGGTCGTTTCAGCGCTCGCCAGAGCCGCATCTCGATGCTGGCCCAAGGCGACATCAATCCGGACACCCACGTTGCCGGTTACATCGAGGCCGACTTCCTCGGCGGCGCCCAGACCGCGAACCAGAACGAGTCCAACTCGTTTAACCCGCGCGAGCGCAACGTCTACATGACGATCGACTGGGACAAGCCGGGCCTGCACCTGTTGGCCGGCCAGAACTGGTCGCTGCTGACGCTGAACACCAAGGGCATCACTCCGCGCACGGAAGCCGCTCCGCCGCAGATCGACGCTCAGTACGTCCCGGGCTTCAGCTGGGCGCGTCAGCCGCAGATCCGCCTGGTCAAGGACTGGAACAAGGAATACTGGCTCGGCATCT
Source organism: Luteibacter sp. P4_D7_3 (assembly GCF_056401735.1). NCBI lineage: Bacteria > Pseudomonadati > Pseudomonadota > Gammaproteobacteria > Lysobacterales > Rhodanobacteraceae > Luteibacter > Luteibacter sp. P4_D7_3. Next base: position 164 of record NZ_JBFUIT010000565.1, on the reverse strand, counting down.
CGCTGGAAAACCCGCAGACGACGTTCTACGTGAGCCCGAACCAAGCCAAAGCACCGGTCACGTCGATCTACAACACGGCCGCCGGTTCTGGCTACGATTCGGCCAACACGCTCTCGGTGAATCACATTCCCGACGTGATCGTGAAGTTCGCGGCTGATCCTGGC
>NZ_JBFUIT010000564.1:0-1339 GCF_056401735.1 Luteibacter sp. P4_D7_3 | reverse complement strand
GAATAGGCTTGCTCCCAAACAGATCGCTCTACTTCAGGGATCGATGGGTTTGAGATGTAGTCTGAGAGAATTGGGATTAGTGCTTGATTTAATGCGTGGTACCGGTCTATGTCTATGTTTGCCTTTCCCACTGCAGCATCCGCCAGCACCGCCATGACGGAAGCAGTGCCTAATCCATCAGGTGAAGTAAGTCTTAGAAGGTGTCCCAATGTTTGAGCCGCAGCGGACTGGACGTTACTTTCCCAGCTTAAAAGAGCTCTTATTTGCGGGTGTGAGCAAAGTAATGTCTCGACTTCTGAGATAAGTGCGTCCGGATTTTTTACTTTTCCATTCAGAAGATGCCCGGCTTTGTCTAAAGCTAGTACCTTATAAGGACGCGCTAGGTGCTTTTCAAGGCGGGCTGATAAATACTCTTGAAGCTCAGTGTCTGCACTAGTTCCTTCACTCTGTCCATACTTGGTCCAAAGAATTATTACATATGGGCCTTGAGGGGCGAGGGACTCAAGTATGGATAAGATTATACTGAAGTGAATACTTAATGGAGCAGCAGAGTTTCCGTTTAGATGTAGGTCAAAAAAAATTACACGTGCATCTTTTATGTTGTGATTATGGCCGGTGGAGGAATACTGAATGGCTAGGCAAGAGTGGCCTTTTTCATTGAGCGCATTCACTAAGGCGTAGAGTTCGCTCTCGTCATCGTCAATGGCTACAATTCTCGGTGAAGGGAGCATTATTTAGCATCCTTGAAAATTAATGCGATAACGGCGCCGTCGAACTCTTTTGGTAAATCAACTTCTCCTTTTTCGGGAAATGCTAAAATTCCACCGTTAAGCTCCATGGCCAAATTTGCATAGTATAAGCCAAGCCCCATGCCAATAGGCTTTCTGGTGAAAAAAGGGCGGACTAGATTGTCTGGGTCATCTTGAAAGCCTGGTCCGTTATCTGCAATTATTAATGCGGGCCCAAGTTCGAATTCGTTAGATATACCGAGATATATTTTGCGTTCGGCGGCTTTTGACTCTGGCCATCTAACTTGTAGCCAGTAGATAGAGTTGTCGATTAGATTGACTACGGCGTTTAGGACTAAGCCGAAAGCGAAAATGGATTTAAAGCCATCTTCTTCTTTTTCCAGGAATGGACAGCTTAATGTGGTTTCGTGAAATCGGAATCTAGGCTTTGTAAGATCCCTGGCTCGTGTGATAAGAGTTCGAGCGCTATGAGGTTTTTGATCGTCACGTTTTAATAGATTAGAGAAACCATCGAGCAGTTTGGTTAGGTCTCGGGCTTGATCTGCAGCGCTTTGCAAGTCTGCACCACTCTCAATGGCTTTGTGTAGCAT
>NZ_JBFUIT010000563.1:0-1342 GCF_056401735.1 Luteibacter sp. P4_D7_3 | reverse complement strand
TAATATACTTAAATTTATCCAGTAAAACAAGCCATTTACCTTGGGATACAGGCCTCCACATTGTGGTGGGCTATCAAGTCACTTTTTCTCCCAGACGGTGTCCGAAAATCGCTTCGCAATGTGAGGTGCGCGCGCTAGCCGCTGTTCGAGTTCTGATCGTCCCCAAAGATCGATCAAAACGCCCTTTTCTGCCAAACGTTCGCAAGAGTTATAGAGGTCGTTCGCACCAACCTGGGCTAACAACGACCAGAATGCCGTCAGCATCATGTCTCTCAAGCGTGTCGCGAACGTCGGTTATGTCCGCCTTGCCGACCGTCTTTTTGCGCGTTTTTACCTGCACCAAAATCTTGCGAGAGACTACGGGGTTCGCAGCCTGCTGAGCGCTCAACTTTTGCCCAAGGCCGGGCGGTGTCATTGTGATATCCGCAAATAAATCAATATTTATTTACTAAAGCGAGCACGATTATGGATCTCAAGAGGCATTGGGATGGCGCTTGAAGGGTACCTCGTAGCGCATCAACCGCTTACTCCGCGTTCTAGAACATTATCCCGGGAAACCTGTGAGCTACTCGCTCGTCGGAGGTTCCCCTGAGTCGAGTGCGAGAAGTGGCCCCACCCGCCCGGAGTTTTCCGCCTATCGCGAAGTCTCTCAATCCAGGAAGATCGAAAGTGGCGCGGCCACAGACCGTGCCTAGTTTCTTGATCTGGGTGAATGGCCATGCAATCCACCAGTACTCTAGGCATGCAGGCTCACCTTTGACATCGGCAGCCAAATACACCTTGCCTGAGAGGTTGATGTTCCAATAAACATCCACCGCCCGATTTGGCTGAAGCCAAACCGTGGTGTAATCCTCCGCACGCGCTGAACTCATTGATGCGAGAAGCGCGCATCCTAAGAGGGTTAGAGAAAAATGAGTTCTTCGCATTTTTCATCTGCCCCGGCCGTGCCGCTAGAATTCTCGTTGTGGCAGAGGTCGAAATTTCACGGTGGTTTTGTTTTTTATTATCTGAAACAGTGAATATGGGATCTCATCATCCTTCGTAATTGTGTAACCTTGGCCGGTGTATAATGTCATTTTCATCGCGTAAGCAGTGGTATTCTCTGGAATATCGAAATCAGTGTCTTCTGACCAATGCAACGCCTTGGTTTCGGGAGGTAAGGCCGTATCAATCTGTTTTTTGCGTTTCAAAGCAATCCAAATCCGGCAGTTCTGATGCGCGTCGGATTTACTAAAGCCTGAGGTCTTGTGCCCATGCTGGATATTGAATCCCGCAAAGGTGTTATCGAAACGAGCCGGATCCCACCCAGTGCATGAACTTCCCCCGTCACCGTCTCCATTAT
>NZ_JBFUIT010000562.1:0-1346 GCF_056401735.1 Luteibacter sp. P4_D7_3 | reverse complement strand
GGCTGGCCCGCTGCCGCGGGATCGCCGATGAATCGGCTCCTACATTGTCTTGCGCAGGACTAAGCTTTATCGCTCTTCCACAAGGTACCGACTTCATGCGCACGCTCGCCGAATGGCTTTCGTATCAGGAACGCACGCATCCGCGCGAGATCGAGCTCGGCCTCGATCGCATTCGCGCCGTGTGGGAAGCCATGGGTGCGCCGCGCCCCGCGCCGATCGTCATCACCGTCGGTGGGACCAACGGGAAAGGCTCCACGGTCGCCTTCATCGAGGGCATGCTGCGTGCCGCCGGCTATCGCGTGGGCTGCTATACCTCGCCCCACCTGCTTCGTTACAACGAGCGGGTGCGCATCGAAGGTGAGGACGCGTCCGACGAAGCGCTGGTGGCCTCTTTCGAGCGTATCGAGACCGCACGTGGTGCCATCCCCCAGACCTATTTCGAGTTCGGCACCTTGGCGGCGATCGATCTGATGTCCCGCGCCGGGCTCGATGTCGCCGTGATCGAAGTCGGCCTTGGCGGTCGTCTCGACGCCGTGAATATCATCGATGCCGATGTTGCCGTTATCACCACTATCGATCTCGATCACCAGGATTGGCTCGGCGGCGATCGGGACAGCATCGGCCGCGAGAAGGCCGGCATCGCCCGGGCAGGGCGGCCCGCGATCGTCGGCGAGCATCGACCGCCCGCTGGCTTGATGGATGCCTTGGGCGGCATCGGCGCCGACGTCGTGGCAAGCGGCAGTGCTTTCTGGGCCACCGACGTGCCCGGAGAGGGCGATTGGCGCTGGTCGCATAGCGATGGCACGGTGTTCGACCTGCCGCGGCCGCGGCTCGACGCGCCCGTGCAGATCGACAACGCCGCCTCGGCGATCGCCGCCCTTCATGCCCTCGGACCGCGTGTCGATGTCTCTGCCGATGCGATCCGGCGAGCGCTGGCCGGCGTCCGTGTCCCCGGCCGCCTGCAGCGGATCGCGGAACATCCCCTGACGCTGGTGGACGTCGGCCACAACCCGCAGGYTGCGCGGGCGCTGGCCGCGTGGCTCGACGGCACGCCGCGCCGCGGGAAGCTGCGCGCCGTCTACGGCGCATTGGCCGACAAGGACGTCGGCGGGGTCATCGAGGCGCTCGTCGACCGGGTAGACCACTGGTACCTCGCCGGCCTGGAGCGGGATACCCCACGAGGCCTGCCCTCAGCGGCCCTGGCGGCCACGTTGGCGGCGGTACGGCCGACCGCCGACGGACAGTCATTCGAGGACGTGACATCCGCCTGGCAGGCGGCTCGGGCGGAGGCCGGCGATGACGATGTGCTCCTGTTGTTCGGCGATGACGATGTGCTCCTGTTGTTC
>NZ_JBFUIT010000561.1:0-1354 GCF_056401735.1 Luteibacter sp. P4_D7_3 | reverse complement strand
GTCAAGCGTGGCGTTGGCTGTGTCGCCCGCGATAACACCAAAGATCGAGACGCGGCTCTTGTCCAGGTTATCCGTGGTGGTGCCGTCGTAGACTTTATCGCTGCCAAGCAGGCCGGACAGCTGCACCTTTGCCTTATTGATGGTGCCCGCGCCTGTTGCCGTCGTGGGCAGAACGTAATTGGAAAGCGTCGTGCCGTTTGCCGCCATGAAGTTGGACGGCAGGAAACCCACGTTGATGATGCGCGCGCCAGCGTCGGCGGAATCGTAAGCGACACTGTTCGGCTGACTGAAGGTGATGCTCTCGCCCGCTACGAGCCCGGTGGTCAGGTAGTTGGCGCTGGTCAGCGTGGCGGTGGTCGTGCCGTTGTAGGTCTTGGTCGGGTTGTTGATGACCGAGACGCTGAGCTGGCGAGGGTCGATGACACCGATGTTAGCCGAGGCGCCACCACCGCTGATCGTGTATCCATACACGGGAACGAGCCCACTCGCATCGGTGAAGGTGTATCCAGCCGCACCGTTAGCTGCCGTCACCTGGATCCCGCTGGCGGCATCCTTGCTGCCATAGGTACCGGTCGCGGTGGCGATACGGTCGCCGTTGACCAGGGTGGCGTTGAAGTTGGCCCCGGTCAGACTGGCCGTCGCCGTGCCGTCGTAAGTCTTCTCAACGGTGCTGCTGAGGCCTGAGATGGCCGCGTTCGCCGTCTGCTTGTAGAGGAAGCCGCTACCTGCACCCAGTGGTGTCGCGCCCGCTGCCGCGTTGTACTGGATGAACTGCGGGGTAAGGCCACCGGTGACGTCGGCCGCGCGGCTCGCGGAATAGACCAGCCACTTGCCCGAGGCCGAACTGAGCGCACTCCCGCCCGCGTTGTTGATGAAGGCGTTGGCAGCGGTGAGGGTTACCCCCGCCCCGCCGGCCACTGTGCCGCCTGCGGCAAGCGTGATGTTGCCGTTGCTGCCTGTGGCGCCCTGAGCGGTGAGCACAACGTGGCCCGCGCCGGAAATGGGCGCGTTGACGTTGATCGCGCGATACGCGGTCAGCGTCAAGGTACTGTTCGGGTTGGTCCAGCTGATGGCCGCGTTGACATTGATATCGCCGACGCCGCCGGGATTTTGCACACCCGCGCCCGAAGCACCGCCGGCCGAGGTCGACTCGGTCACGTTGGTGCCGCTGTTAAGCGAGTTCGAGATCGTCGTAGCTGCGGCCGTGTCGATGGTCAGGTCGTACGGATCGACCAGCCAGGTGCCCGCCTTCCCATGCGCTGCGCCGGCGGTGATCGCCGCACTGCCAATGTGGGCGAACGCGCCTGAGGTCTCGATGGTGCCACCGTTTCCGCCATTGGGCGCGCTCGCATCC
>NZ_JBFUIT010000560.1:0-1355 GCF_056401735.1 Luteibacter sp. P4_D7_3 | reverse complement strand
GGTTATGACCGTCGTTACATCGTCTGCCTCGCTCTCGGCATCGGCTGCTGGGTCGCCGGCATGACCTACGCCATTGCGCAGTCCGGGACGGACGAGAACCTCATTACCACCTACGTCCTCTTCATCAGTTACGGCGCGCCACTCCTGTATGCCGCCGTGACGACGCCCGACGAGCCGTCCTCGCATGCGCGCCGCATCGTGGACGGCGTGCTCCTCCTCCTGCTGGTGGTGCTCTGTTATCTCGGCGTGCGCGACCTCACCGACGCCTATGGCTTCCTCAAGCCAGAAGACATGGGCTGGGTCGTCGTAGCCTTCGATGTCGAGAATCTCTTTCTTTTCGGTACCTTCCTCGTGCGCTATGTCACTGCGACCAATGAGGGTGACCACCGATTCTTCGGCATCGGCACCGTATTTCTGGCGCTTTATGCCATCTGTGCCGGCATTCACAATCACGACGAGCTCTACCCCGACACACTCGCCCTGCAACGCATGGCCGATGTCCTGCCGACGGTGCCATTCATCGCCCTGGCCTGCCTGCTGCATGCGAACGCTACGCCTGGACCCTTTGAGCCGATTCGGCACAAATGGGCTCGCCAGCTGTCGGTGAGTCTCGCTCCCGGCCTGCTGCTGGCAGCGATCTTCGCCCTCAGCCTCGGCATCACCGAACGACAGGGCATGTTCGGACGCAGCATCCTCGCCCTCGCGATGCTCGCCTACGTGGTCCGTGTCACCCAGACCCAGTTCTGGTTCGCTCGCACCCGCGACCGCCTCGCCGAGGCCTTGTCCACCGTCGAACGCGTCTCCCTCCTCGACGAATTGACCGGCATTCCTAACCGGCGCGCGTTCGATCAGGCCCTGGACGAACGAACGAAAGAGGCCGCGCGCGAGCAACGCGCACTCAGCGTGCTCATGATCGACATCGACCACTTCAAGACATTCAACGACACGTTCGGCCATCTCGAGGGCGATGTCGCGCTGCGCTCAGTTGCACGTTTGCTCGCGGGTACGCTGAGGCGCCCAGCCGACTTCATCGCCCGCTACGGCGGCGAAGAGTTCGTGGTCATCCTTCCGGGGACCGATGAGGACGGCGCGCAAGTGGTGGCGCGGCGAATGAATCGGGCCGTCTACGACGCACAACTAGAACACGGCAACGGCATCGATAGCCGTGTCACCGTGAGCATCGGCGTGGCCACGCGCGCACCGGATCACGTGCAGGGCGTGGTCATGCATGCAGACCGCGCGCTCTATAGTGCCAAGCACGCTGGCCGGAACCGCTTCGTGACGGCGACCACGGACTAGAGCCGAACTCGACCTACCCCGCGCTACTCCGCCGGGGTGGAGACCTGTTCGGGCTC
>NZ_JBFUIT010000559.1:0-1358 GCF_056401735.1 Luteibacter sp. P4_D7_3 | reverse complement strand
CCCGTACTGTGATTGCCGTGCTCTACGAAAAGATCAACGATCCAGCCAACGCCGAGCTGAATTATCGCAAGGCGGTGGATCTGGACCCGAAGAAGGGTTCGGTCAACAACAATCTGGCCGTTTTCCTGTGCAAACAGGGGCGGGCGGGCGAATCGAAGGTCTACTTCGACCGGGCACTGGCCGACCCGTTCTACGAGACGCCCGACCTTGCCATGACCAACGCGGGCACGTGCCTGCTGGGTTCCAAGGACTACGACGGCGCCGAGGTCTACTTCCGGAAGGCGCTCGACCGTAATCCCAACAATGCCGATGCGCTGTATCAGATGGCGAACGTGTTGTACCTTAAGAACGATGCTTTCAGGGCCCGTGCCTTCCTGCAGCGCCTGGAGGCGCAGGGTCAGCCGAGTCCGACTGCTTTGAAGCTCGGTCACGACATCGAGCTCCGTCTGGGCGACGGGGAGGCCGCCCAGGATTACGCCAAACGCTTGCGCGAAAAGTTCCCGGATTCGGAACCCGCGCGGGCACTCGAAGCCACTGCACGTCAATGACTACCGTATCTTCGAATTCATCCGGTCGGGACGGTCGCGAGCAGGACTTGTTCGCAGGCATCGAGCCACATGCATCCAGGGGGGAAGCCATGGACCCGCAGACCGAAGTAAACGCCGACGAGGCTGGCCGCGTGCTGTTCAATCACGTCGCGGATCCGGGTTTCGGGAGTCGCCTGCGCGCGGCCCGTGAAGCACGGGGCTACACCGTCGAGGCCTGCGGCCAGGCATTACGCCTGCCGACGCGCCTGATTCGCCAGCTCGAGGCCGGCGAGTACGGCGGCATCGACTATCAGGTCTACCTTGCCGGTTACCTGACCAAGTACGGCCGCTACGTCGGCGTCGACGAAGAGGCCATCCAGGCCGAGCTCGCCCGCATGACGCCCCGCCAGCCGGACCTCGTCGTTACCGGCGGGGTGTCGCATTCGCGCTATCTGCTCGAGCGCTACGTCACGGCGGCGACCTATGTCGTGCTGACGGCGGTGATCGTCGTTCCGATGGTCTGGCTGGGCGTGCGTGGCACGCTCGACCGCGACATGGCTCGTCTCGCGCCCCTGGACGCTGCCCCGGTAGCCCAGCAGGACGCTCCCGCGCCCGCGGTGGCTTCGTCGAGCGGCCTGGTTGCCGACGCGGCGGAAAACAAGCCGGCGCCGGCAGCCGAGCCGCGTGCCGAGGAGCAGCAACCGCTGCTCGCTTCCATGGCCATGTTCCCGCCATTGGATCACAGCGTTTCCAAGTCGCCCCTGGCAACAGCGGCAGCTCCCGCGCCCGCAGCGGAAGCGGCCAATGGCGTCGGCGCGCATGGCCTGACGC
>NZ_JBFUIT010000558.1:0-1361 GCF_056401735.1 Luteibacter sp. P4_D7_3 | reverse complement strand
CGCTCTACATCACCCCCCTGCTGCTGGCGTTCTCGATCGGACAGGCATTCGCCTCGACCCCGATCAACCTGTCGAAAGACATCCGGCCCAATGCGAAGGTCAGCATCGACAACGTCAAGGGCGAGGTCACCGTGACCGCCTGGGACAAGAATCAGATCCAGGTCTCCGGCTCGCTGGGCGACGGCGCCCGTCCTCTGGAGATCGAAGGCAACGAAGGCAACGTGGAAATCCACGTCGATAGCGACTCGAAAGAGCACTCGATATTCAGCTGGGGCAGCGACACGCGCATGCAGCCCACCGTGCTCAACGTTCGCGTGCCCAAGGCCGTCAGCGTCGAGATCAACGTGGTCAGCGCGCCGGTCAGCATCGACGGCCTCGACGGCGGCAAGATCGAGATCAACTCGGTCAGCGGCCGCATCCGCGGAAACCTGCGCTCGCCGGACATCAACATGCAGACCGTCAGCGGGAGCATCGATCTCGCCGGCAGCGCGACCAAGGCCGATCTGCAGACCGTTTCCGGCGACATCATCGCGCCGAGCGTCACTGAACGCGTCGAAGCGCAGACCGTATCCGGTCGCATGACGATCGGCGGCGGCCCCTGGAAGCAGGCCAACTTCAGCACGGTCTCGGGCGACACGCAGATCAACGGCGGCCCCACGCGCGACGGCAAGATCGACGTCGACTCGATGAGTGGCGATGTCCAGCTCCAGCTTCCTTCCGATGTTTCCGCCAAGCTGGAGGCCTCGACATTCAGCGGCAGCATCCGCAGCGATTTCGGCAATCCCTCCAGCGGCGAAGACGGCCCCGGCAAGCAGCTCAAGACCACCATCGGCGGCGGCAACGGCAACATCCACGTCGAGTCCTTCAGCGGCGATGTGAAGCTACGCGCGCAGGGTCGCTGAGCGTTCTTTAAAAGGTTCGCCCGCGTTGCGGGCGCGTGTTTCCAGCGGCATTCGCCGCGTCACGCTCGTGCTGGTCGGGAGTCGCGGTCGGGTTGGCCCTTGGGGCCGCGGCGCGGCTCTTCGAGACGGGCCGTAGGCATCGGTCTCGCTCGCCCGGGAACTGGGCGGCCCTCAGCTTAGGCGGCCCCAAGGGCCAACCCGACCGCGACACCGGACGTTGAGGTTGTGTGTGGCACAAGCGCAACGCCGCTTCGTCGCCGTGTGTCGAATGCTTGCCACACCCACTTTGCTGCACCGTTGTCGTAGGAGCCGCTTCAGCGGCGAACCCTCAGACTGTCGCGTTTGCGAATGAGGCCTTGTGGTGATTGGGCGAGCGGTTGAACGCCCGCACGATGCGACGCAATGCTTCGTTCGCGAGATCAATCGCTGAGGRTTCGCCGATGAAGCGGCTCCTACAAG
>NZ_JBFUIT010000557.1:0-1368 GCF_056401735.1 Luteibacter sp. P4_D7_3 | reverse complement strand
GCGTTTCCCTCAGGCCGTTTTCCTCGTACCGCTAGGGTTGAAGCGCTGGTTCGACAAGGCGGGCATCGGCAACGTCCGAGAGCTGGACTGGTGGGCGAGCACCGAGGTTCGGGGTGCCATGTTCACCTTCGTACCGGCGCGTCACTGGAGTGCGCGAACGCTGTGGGATCGTAATCGCTCGCTCTGGGGTGGCTGGGTCATGAACCATCAGCGCTTCCGTTTCTGGTTCGCGGGCGACACGGGCTATTCCGACAAGCTCGCCGAGATCGGTCGGCGGGCCGGTCCGATCGACCTTGCCGCCATTCCCATTGGCGCTTATGCGCCTCGCTGGTTCATGCAGGGGCAGCACGTCGACCCCGCACAGGCGGTCCAATTGCACCAGGAGATCGGCTGCAAGCGCTCCATCGCGATCCATTGGGGCGTGTTCGAACTGGCCGATGACCAGCTGGATGAGCCGCCGCAGCTGCTCGGCGAGGCACTGGCGGAGGCGGGCCTGACGGAGGAGGACTTCATGCTCCTCAACATTGGTGGCCGAATTGYGCTCTAATGGCAGACCCGATCATCCGAAAGCCGCCCGCCATGTCGTTTCATGAATTCCGCCTCGAAGGCGAGTATGTCGAACTCAACCTGCTGCTGAAGCTCGCCGGTCTCGCCGAGAGCGGTGGTCAAGGCAAGCGTTTCGTCGCCGATGGCCTGGTGACGGTCGACGGTGTCGTCGAATTGCGCAAGACGCACAAGGTACGTGCCGGTCAAGTGGTGAAGTTCGGTGAAGAAGAGATCAGCGTATTGCCCGAAGTCGACTGAACCCAGCGGCACGCACAAAAAAACCCGGCGCTTCGCAGCGCCGGGTTTTTTCGTTCATGCGCGTGAGATTACATGCCCGACGAGGACGACTTGGCCGGAGCCGCCGTGTCACCCGTGGCAGCCTTCTTGTGCGTCTTCTTGTGGGTCGACTTCATGGTGCCGTCGGACGTACCGGACTTCATCGAATCGCCGGACTTCATTGAATCGTCCGACTTCATCGAGGAATCGCCCGACTTCATCGAATCGCTGCTCGTCTGCGTGGGCGTGGCGCTCTTGTCCGCTTTTTGGGCAGCATCCTGGGCGAAGGCCGCGCTGCCCATCACCGTACAACCAACCAGCATCGCGAGGATCAGTTTCGTGTTGCGCATGACGTAGCTCCYGGAACTTGTGGCGCCGATAGGAACATTGCGATACCCGGCGCGTAGGCATCGCTCACCGGTGACCCGGACTAAGTACGTGATGCAGACGCTATCCCTTTTTCGATGAACGTTGCTCTTGCAACGCAGCATTTCCTAGGCGTTCGTTCAGGTGAAAATTAGCATCCGTTAAGTGACGGCGTGGGAC
>NZ_JBFUIT010000556.1:0-1371 GCF_056401735.1 Luteibacter sp. P4_D7_3 | reverse complement strand
CGTTGAACGAGCGCATCCTCAAAGTGCTGCGCGAAGACCAGATCTATCGCATCGACCACTTCCTCGGCAAGGAAACGGTGCAGAACATCATGGCCTTCCGTTTCGCGAACGGCCTGTTCGAGCCGATCTGGAACCGAGACCGTATCGACCACGTGCAGATCACCGTGGCCGAGACCGTCGGCGTCGAACGTCGCGGCTCGTTCTACGAGCAGACCGGCGCACTGCGCGACATGGTGCCGAACCATCTCTTCCAGCTGCTGGCTATGGTCGCCATGGAGCCGCCGACCTCGTTCGACGCCGAAGCCGTGCGCACGCGCAAAGCCGAGACGATCGAGGCGATCCGCCCCATCCAGCCCGAAGATGCCGTACGCGGCCAGTACGGTCCGGGCGCGGTGAACAATGAGCTGGCCACGTCGTATCGCGACGAGCCGAACGTCGCGCCGGATTCGGTGACCGAGACCTTCGTGGCGTTGAAGCTGTCGATCGACACCTGGCGTTGGTCGGGCGTGCCGTTCTACCTGCGCACCGGTAAGCACATGGGTCGCCGTACGACTGAAATCGCGATCCGCTTCAAGTCGGCGCCGTTCGCCCCGTTCCGTGGCACCGGCATGGACGCGTTCGGTCCGGACTGGCTGGTCCTGCAGATCCAGCCGGACGAAGGCATCTCGTTGCAGTTCGACGTGAAGCGTCCTGGCCCGCGGGTCGAACTCGCCCCGGTTCGCATGGATTTCAAGTACGCCGACTGGTTCCGCGCCGAGCCGAACGTGGGCTACGAAACGCTGCTTTACGATTGCATGACCGGTGACGCCACGCTGTTCCAGCGCGCCGACATGGTCGAGGCCTGCTGGCGCGCCGTGCAGCCGATCCTCGACGACTGGGCGCAGCGCACGCCGGCCGACTTCCCGAACTACGCCTCGGGCAGCGCGGGCCCGGCCTCGGCCGACACGCTGCTGGCACTGGGTGGTCGCTCGTGGCGGCCGCTGAACTCCGCCGCGGAGCTCAATGCCCGTCGTACGGCCAAGCCCAAGACGGACGCTTCGTCAGCCGCCGAGAAGAAGCCAGCGGCCCGCAAGACGGCCAAACGCGCGGTGGCCAAGAAGACCGTCCGCGTCGCTGCCACGAAGAAGGCCGCGCCGGCTCGCAAGGTCGCGGTGAAGAAGGCTTCTGCGAAAAAGGCTCCGGCAAAGAAAGCCCCGGCGAAGAAAGTCGCTGCGGCACGCAAGGCCGCACCGGTGAAGAAAGCGCCCGCCGCCGTGAAGAAGGCTGCCGTCGCAAAGCGCGCGCGCAAGAAGTAACAGCGTCGCGTTCGCTTAACGAAGGGCCCGGCATATGCCGGGCCCTTTTTTTGGTTCATCACGGAATTACGTGGAC
>NZ_JBFUIT010000555.1:0-1373 GCF_056401735.1 Luteibacter sp. P4_D7_3 | reverse complement strand
CCGCTGGGTGGTCCGCGCAGGCTTCGGCGTCGGTGGCCACCTCGCCTTCCAGCGAGTCGAGGAAATCGACTGCGCGGCGCAGATGGGGGATCACGATGGAGCCGCCGACCACGAGGCCCACGCTGAAGACTTCGAAGAATTCATCGCGGTTCACCCCGGCTTCCTTGCACTGGGCGACGTGATAGCTGATGCAGTCGTCGCAGCGCAGGACCATCGAGGCGACCAGGCCGAGCATCTCCTTGGTCTTCACGTCCAGGGCGCCCGCACGGTACGTCTGGGTATCCAGGGCAAAGAAGCGGCGGACGACCTGATTGTCCTCACCGAGGATGCGCTCGTTCATTCGCTTGCGAAACGCGGTGAACTCTTCGACGCGGTTATCGCCCATCAGTGCGCTGCCTCGAGGATTTCGGCCAGGCGGCCGCTACGATCGGCTGCCGAGAGGTCGTCGAAACCGCCCACGTGCGTGCCGTTGATGAAGATCTGCGGCACGGTGCGGCGGCCACCGCTCTTTTCGAGCATGAGGTCACGCTGGGTCGGATCCATGTCGATGCGAACCTCGTTCCACTCCAGGCCCCTGGCCTTGAGGAGGTTCTTGGCGGCGACGCAGTAAGGGCACACCGCGGTGGAATAGATGGTGATATCGGGGGTGGACATGGAGGGGGATGCTCCGGAAACGAATGGCCAAAAGATGGCGTCGCAGGGCGAATTTTGCAAGACGGGCGAACCCCGCCCCGCCGGCGCGGTCAAAGGCGATCGGACTCCCACGGCTGTGGAAGTTATCTATCCGTTTGGTGATGGTATCGTCCCCGACCTATGCGCACGCCCCTGCCCCGCCTTGCCCTGCTCGCTGCCAGCACTCTGGTCACCTTCGCCGTGGGTGCCCAGGACAACGTGCGCCTGCCCGACCTGGGCAGCTCCGCAGCCGGCCTCCTGAGCCCGCGCGAGGCGAATGAGTACGGCGACCAGATGCTCCGCCAGATGCACACCCTCGGGCTCACCGTGGACGATGCCCTGGTCGACCAGTACATCAACGACCTCGGCTTCCGGCTGGTCGCCGCCAGCGACCGGCCGAAGGACCACTTCCAGTTCTTCATCGTCAACGACAGCCAGATCAACGCCTTCGCGGCGCCGGGTGGCTATATCGGAGTGAACGCCGGACTGATCGACATCACCACCAGCGAGAGCGAGCTGGCGGGCGTGATCGCGCACGAAATTGGCCATATCACCCAGAACCACCTCTATCGCGCCTTCGAGGACTCCAAGAAGAACGCCCCGCTCATGGCCCTGGTGTTGCTCGGCGCGATCGCCGCCGGCGCGGGTGGCGGGGCCGGTGACGCCGCCCCGGCGGTTCTCATGGGGGGCCAGGGCCTGAT
>NZ_JBFUIT010000554.1:0-1376 GCF_056401735.1 Luteibacter sp. P4_D7_3 | reverse complement strand
TCAGAGAACTTCGACCTGGCAAGGTGACGCCCGAGGTGCGGACAATTCGTCCGCACCTCGGTTCGGGGGCGAGGTGGAACATGTCATCATCCCTTGCTACCATTTGGCACGTAAGGGTTGCGCTCGCAGGGGGGGCAGTTCGACAGGGGGCATGAGGGATACGACGCGTTGCCGTGAATCGACCGGCTTCATGACAGGGGATGTCCACATGGCACAGCTTGCAGTCCGAATCCGCGAGATCTTCAAACCACGTTTCGTCCACGACCGCCGCGAAGGCCTGTCCCTTCGTCGTGCCTGTCGTGGTCTTGCGGCTGCTCTTCGTCCCGGTCCGGGGAGAGTGGCGTTCGTTCGACCCACCGGATCACTAAGGGGCTTGATGATATGGAAGGCACGAGAACTCGGCGTATGGCCGGTGTAATGGCGTTGGTGACGATGGCGTTGGCGGTTCCGGCTGCCCAGGCGCAGATCAAGAGCGCGCAGACCCTGCGCGACGAGAAGATGACCGAAATCCCGACCTGCGCGAAGCCGCTTGGCACGCTGGCGGTGGAAGAGCCGGAAGGTGGTGTGAGCTGGTGGACCGCGCAGCAGCTGCCTGCACCGTCCAAGCTCATCAAGGTATTCGTGGCCAAGTCGCATTGCTTCACGCTGGTGGACCGCGGCGCCGGCCTGAACCAGGCCATGAAGGAGCGCGAGCTCGGCGCGAGCGGTGAGCTTCGCGTCCAGTCCAACGTCGGCAAGGGCCAGATCAAGGCTGCCGATTACGTCATGGTTCCCGACCTCGTGTCGAAGAACGACGACGCAGCCGGTGGCGGCGTGGGTGGTGTCCTCGGTGGCCTGATGGGCAGCAAGGTCGGTCGCATCGCCAGCAACGTGAGCTTCAAGACGAAGACCGCTGACGTCACCCTGGCCATCACCGACGTGCGTTCCAGCGAGCAGGTCGCCCTGGCGCAGGGCCAGGCCAAGAAGACCGACCTCGGCATCAACGCCTCCGGTGCGCTGTTCGGCAATTCCGGCGTCGGCGGTGCAGGGGTGGGCGGTTACGCGAACACCGAGATGGGCCAGCTGATCACGATGGCTTATCTCCAGGCGTATACGGATCTGGTCGGCCAGCTTGGCGGCCTCAACGGCAATGCGTCGGCGAGCAACGCTCAGCAGGCCGTCACCGTGACCAAGCCGGGTCGCCTGCTGGCGAATGCGAAGGGGACCGGCGCGGCCGTGCGCACGCTGGACCCGGGCATGATGCTTTATCCCACCGGCACCAAGGACGGCATGATGTGGGAAGTGCAGGACGAACTGGGCAACAAGGGCTGGGTCTCCTCGGCGCTGATCGAGCTGTCCAAGTAACATCTTGGCGATGACGGGCGCCTCTCATGCGG
>NZ_JBFUIT010000553.1:0-1393 GCF_056401735.1 Luteibacter sp. P4_D7_3 | reverse complement strand
ATGCTGCCCTGGGTCCTGGCGCAGTTCGGTGTCGCCAACGTGGCGAAGGACGGAGGCATTCCCGATACGGTGAAGTTCGCCTTCTACGGCGGCGGCGCGGTACTGCTCGGGGCCGTGCTCTGGACCATGCTGACCACGCGCGAGTACCCGCCTGCGCAGCTGCGTTCGTTCACCGACAACGTGCCTGAAGGGCCGTCGGTGGATGTATCACGGGCCGGGCGACCGGGCTTGCTACTGCTGCTGGCGGGTGCCGCGGTTTTCGTTGCGATCAGGCATTTTTCGCTGGAGAAGGAGGTTTACCTGCTGGCCGGCGGCCTGATCCTGTTTGGCCTTCTGCTCACCTGGCTTGGCCGGACGCGTAGCCGCGGGATGCTGCGCGAGGTGATGGGTGACGTTTATGGCATGCCGATCTCGATGCGGCGCCTGGCCGGGGTGCAGTTGTTTTCCTGGTTCTCGCTGTTCGCGATGTGGATCTACACCACCGCAGGTGTGACGCAGACGATTTACGGCACCGCCGATACCAGCTCGTCGGTCTACAACGAGGGAGCCAACTGGGTCGGCGTGCTGTTCGCCGCCTATAATGGATTTGGCGCACTGGCCGCGGTGGTTATCCCGCTGATGGTTCGCCGTTGGGGCCTGCGCATCAGCCACGTGATGAACCTGTGCCTTGGTGGCGCAGGGCTGTTGTCGTTCCTGTACATCCGCGACCCACACTGGCTGCTCGCCTCGATGGTGGGTGTCGGCTTTGCCTGGGCTTCGATTCTATCGCTGCCTTATGCGCTGCTTTCGGACAACCTGCCCACGGCGAAGCTGGGCGTCTACATGGGCATTTTCAATTTCTTCATCGTGATCCCCCAGGTGCTCGCCGCCAGCGTTCTCGGTCTGCTGCTGCGCCTGTGCTTTCACAATCAGCCCATCTGGGCACTGGGTCTGGGCGGCGCTAGCCTGCTCCTCGCCGCTCTGTGCACGCTCTACGTGCCCGAACCGGAAGGGCGAACTTAGGCGGGTGCTTTATGTGGCGTGCGTGGACTCGGCCACGCCGGATTAAAGAAACCGTCACACTCAAACGGCATTGAGAACACTACGATCTTCCGGGTCACTCGGACGTAAGGAAAACATGCGAATGAAGAAGCTGGCAAACGGGTTACTGATCGCGGCCCTGCTCACAAGCACTGCCCATGCACAGACCAATGCAGGCGATCAGAAACCCGATCCCGACCTTCCTTTGAACATCACGCAGGTGGCTAGCTTCGATCTGCCCTGGCGCATCGCGTTCCTGCCCGACGGCCGGTTGATGGTGACCGAGACGGTCGGCCGGCTGCAACTGGTGACCCCGCAAGGCGCCAGGACCGAGATCAAGTGCGTGCCGGCCAGCTATGTCGAAGGTCAGAAC
>NZ_JBFUIT010000552.1:0-1394 GCF_056401735.1 Luteibacter sp. P4_D7_3 | reverse complement strand
GCTCTGACACGTCATCCATGTGCGGATCCTGCCATTGAATGTGTGACCGTCGCACACCGCGTGCAAAGCGATTGTCAAAGCGACGATCCCATCGCGGATCCCGCTCCGATCACTTCAAATTGCCATGGCAAACCGGCAGGATAGCGACCCTGCTTTTTCACTTTGGGATCCCCGGATGTCTGTTGATCCAAGCCCTGCGGCGGCGCATGACCGCGCCGACCAAGTGGGCAGCGCTGTCATCCATGGTTTGGCGTTTGTGCTCAGCATTGCCGGGCTCACCGCCCTAGTTGCCAAGGCCGCGCTGTATGGCGGGGCGCTGGCCGTGTTCGCCAGCGCGCTCTACGGTGCCACCCCCGTTTTTCTCTGTGCCGCCTCGACGCTTTATCACGGCGTGCAGCATCCGAGCGCCCAAGGTGTCTTACGGACGCTTGATCACATGGGCATCTACTGGCTCATCGCGGGCACCTACACGCCCTTCGCTCTGATGGCGATGCCGGGGAAATGGGGCCTGATTCTCTTCGGCACGACGTGGTCCATCGCCATCGTTGGCAGTGTGCTTGAACTGGGCATCTTGAAACGGCATCACCGGGCGGCGGTGGCCTTGTATGTCGCAATGGGATGGGCGGCGATCGCAGCCTTTCAGCCGCTGGCGGCCCACCTTCCGACGGCGGGTTTGGCTCTGTTGATCGCGGGTGGCGTAGCCTACACCGTCGGCGTGCCGTTCTACCTGGCCAAGCGTTTGCCGTTTCACCACTCCGTGTGGCACGTGTTCGTGCTCGTCGGCAGCGTGCTGCACTATGTCGCCGTCTTGCTTTATGTGTTGCCGGGATCCGCGGCGAACGCCTGACCGGCCGTTCGCATTCAATCACGCTGCAGGAAAATAGTATGGCGGCTCACTCTCGGGCGAGCACAGGCTGGTCGATCAAACGAACCGCATCCAGTTCGTCCGCAATGCCAACCCAGCCCCCGTGCATTCCATTGAGCCACCTATCCTCGGTCTCGCCGGAGCTGGTCTCTGACGCTCGAGCCGCAGTGAGACGAAGGCTTTTCGCGCCATGTCCGATGGGACGAATTTGCTGCGTCGAGACCCAGTGTTTCCGTCAGTTCGCAAAGTGCGCGACAGACCTTCCTTGCATCTGCTCCGAGTCAGTCGTCCAGCCTGTCCTCTGGATGACGGTCCAGCCACTCGCTTGGACGGTGCATGGACCACTCGATCTCCCGGGCCATCTCGTCCGATATCGCCTCGCCCTCCATCAACGCCTCAAGTTGAGCCCCGCTAATATTGGCCATGACGGCCGCCTGCGCGGCCCAAGACTGGAGGCCCTCGCCGTCGAGCAATTGAATAAGGTGACGGAGGTTGGCGCGGCGACGCGTCTGGAGGGCAAGCTGTGAGG
>NZ_JBFUIT010000551.1:0-1401 GCF_056401735.1 Luteibacter sp. P4_D7_3 | reverse complement strand
TGCCACCTGTGTCGAAGACACCATCGCGAACGTGATTGAAGACAAGACCCCTGCCCCCTTCTACCGTGTAAGGGCTAGGAACGATGAAGAGCTTGTTCTGGTAGAACTGCTTGTTGCTAACTGCAATTAGGGACTGATGCCGGCTTCGGTAGTGCCACCGAAGCATGCGCGTCGGCAATCCCCGTGCCGTAAAGAGGCCGAGAATGCTTTCAATATCGCTGACACGGGTGGTGTCGTCTTCGTCGTCCTCATCGCCATCGACGCTGGTCATCTTGGCAAAGAATGCCGTGGGCGGGAGCTGGCGAGGATCACCAACGACAACCACCTGCTTTGCCCGCGCGACGGCACCGAGCGCATCGACGGGCTGAATCTGACTGGCCTCATCCATCACAAGCAGATCGAACTCCATGGCACCGGGGGGCAGGAACTGCGCAACAGACAAAGGGCTCATCATGAAAACGGGCTTCAGCGCTCGAAGTGCCGGCGCGGCCTTTTCAACCAGCTTCCGGATAGCCATGTGTCCTTTCTTTCTCTGGATCTCGCCTCGAAGAACGCCCAGTGGCCCAACCGACCCGCTATCCCGGATCGGTACACCCTGATGGTGGACCTTTACGACCTCGACCGCGGCGGCCACGATCCGTTGACGATCGAGATCGGCGAACTCCCTTACCAGCCGCCCGTGCGCGATGCCGTCGAAACGGCCGAGGGCCGGCGTTGTACGTACCATGCGGGCATAGGTCACTTCGTAATAGGCCATCTCAARGGCGCCGAGGACGTTCTCCGCCGTAAGGCGGCCGTCAGCAAGTCGACTTACAACGTCCGCGCAACCACTGGATGAGGCCTTGGCCGCGCGGTCACGGTAGTTCACCCATCTGTGAAGCTCCTCGTGTTCGGCGAACCAGCGATCGAGGCGCCATGCCAGCGTGTCAAAGAGAACCTCGTTCACCTCTGGCGTACCCACGCTAGCGGCCAGGTCGAGCTGCAAGTCGCTCGCGATCGCGTGGAAC
This sequence comes from Luteibacter sp. P4_D7_3, assembly GCF_056401735.1. Classification (NCBI taxonomy): domain Bacteria; kingdom Pseudomonadati; phylum Pseudomonadota; class Gammaproteobacteria; order Lysobacterales; family Rhodanobacteraceae; genus Luteibacter; species Luteibacter sp. P4_D7_3. The sequence continues at coordinate 394 of NZ_JBFUIT010000551.1, read as the reverse complement.
GTCGAATGGACGTGCGCTCCGGACGCGTCAAGGAGCCGCGCCTTCGGCAACAGAGTGTCTCGCTCGCCGACGCGACCGGCGAGCGCGCGAATGTCTGGATTTGCCCTCGCCCAATCCGCTGCCGCCGTAAGAGCAGCCCAATCCGACGACAGACCGCTCCAGGCGGTGTCGAATGCGGATTGCCCGATACCGTGAGCGCGCTGTACGGATGACATGGCAGCCTGTCCATCCGCTAATGTCTGAAGGAGCGCGCAGACCTCGCCTGCCGTCGCGGGCATGACCGGCGCAAGGGACTCAACGGCCGCATAGGCCTGTGTGTGTCGCACCGCCAGCTGCAGGAGGGACTCAAGGTCAATCTGTTCGGGGCCTGCTGCCGCGCCAAACACCTTCGGCT
>NZ_JBFUIT010000550.1:0-1404 GCF_056401735.1 Luteibacter sp. P4_D7_3 | reverse complement strand
GCGCGGCGCAGGCCTCGCAATGCTGATCACCAGCGTGGGCCTGAATGTCACCGAAGACATGATCGGCCGCGGCGCCCCGACTGCCGCCGCCCACCTGTTCCTCGCCGTGGCGGGCACGGGCACCCTCATGCTCGGCGCCGCCACCGACGCCCTGCGCCGGAGCAGCGAGCGAGTAGCCCAGCAAAACACCCACCTTGCCGCCGCCAACCAGCGTCTCGACCAGCTTGCACGTCAGTTACGGGACGCGGCCCGCGGCAACCTCCAGGCCGAGGAAGATCTGCGCAAGCACATGGCCGCCGAGCTTCACGACGAACTGGGCCAGAACCTCACCGCCATCCAGACCCACCTCAAACTGGCCCAGGCGCGACTCGGCAGCGCGGGCCTCGACGACATCGGCGCCTCCATCAACGGCATCCTCGGCCACATGCGCCGCGCCCTGCACAAGATGCTGGACAGCCTGCGCCCCTCCGTTCTCGACGAGTTCGGCCTGCTTCGGGCACTGGACGAAGGCCCGGTACGCGACATGCTCACGGCTGCTGGCATTCACTATGTGACCGACTTGCGGGGCGAACCCCGGCTGCTCGACGACGAGACGCTTACCGCGATTTATCGCGTCGTGCAGGAAAGTGCGACCAATGTGGTCCGTCATTCGGGTGCGAAGGAACTGAAATTACGATTGCGTATCGGCCTGCGTGACAGCGGTCCGGTGGCGATCCTCGACATTCGTGACGACGGTACCGGCCTGCCCTCGACGCCACGACCGATTCGCACAGACGGTGGTGGGCGCGGCCTACAAGGCATGAGCGATCGCATCACCGCCCTCGGCGGCATCTTTCGTATCTGCCCCGAGCCCATCGGACTACACCTTCGTGTGTTGCTTCGCAGCACAAGTATCGGAACTCACATAGGAAATTTTCCGATACCGGGTCAGTGAACCGTTCGTTACGATTCCGTCATCGATGTGGGGGAGCCGCCGTCGAGAGACGGTGAGCCCAGGTCGGTCGTGGGGACGATCGACCTGATGAGGCGACAGGATGTCAGCCTCGCCGATGCGAAGTGGTGACCCGTGGATCCCGCGAGCAACTCGCGATTCACGAACCGCGGAAACATCGGATCAAGCCGCTGGTGGACAGGAGTCCGCCAGCGGCGTTTTTATTGGGCGCCATCCAGGATCCTGGTGAAATGCGGGACATTGGCAAAATGTGGGAGCCGCTTCAGCGGCGATAGCCAGGTTGCCGCCAACCCCATCGCCGGCCCAGCCCGCTCCTCCAAGAGCTCACACCCCCAAAGAAAAAGGCCCCCTCTCGGGAGCCCTATTCACCTGCCAGGCCGGAAAACCCCGCCTCAGCGCTTCTTCTTCGGACGCACGTACAGCACCAGGCTGTGATCTTCGATCACGTACCC
>NZ_JBFUIT010000549.1:0-1419 GCF_056401735.1 Luteibacter sp. P4_D7_3 | reverse complement strand
GTGCATCCATGCACTTCGCCGAGCCGTTCGCGTGCGAAGTGCCTGCCAAGTTACTCAAGGAAGACGGCGGCACGGTTTACTATCGATTTGGCGTGTCGAGGAATGGCGGGCGCTTCTGCGATAGCCTGATGGGTCGCGACCTCAAGACGACGATGGCCGCTAACGGCCGCATGCAGATCACCTTAGCCTCGCCCAAGGCGACCTGGCGTGGTGACTTCCAGCGGATGGGTGTGCCCTGACCATGAGCGACACCATCCAATGCCACGTCCACGGAGAACAGCAGGAGACCTTTGTCTGCCAGCACCTGGCTGAGTCCCTTGAGACCGGCGAGAAAGTAGGTTTCTTCTGGTCAGGCGAGCCTCGAGGTGATGCGTGGTGTTCCGAGTGTGAGGTTGTACGCGTCCGGGAGGGTGGGGCCAGCGGCGATTGGAATGAACGATCGGAGAAGTCGCTGGGGATCACGATTCTCTGCGGCGCGTGCTACGACCGCGTACGAGATTTGCAAGGTTTTTAAGGCCTGGCTTAGGGAAATAACAATGGCATTGAAGAAGCTCGCTGTGTTTGCACTGGTCGCGGCGGCAGCGCTCGGTTCGACGTCTGTATGCCTGTCGGCTGATGCCTTGCCGAAGGCTATCCAGGCGCAGATCCCTCATGGATTCGAGGTCATGCAATCCGCCCCGGGACCGGAACTTGGCAACAAACGGCAGAGCCTTCTCGTTGTCGTGCACCACGCTGTGGATACCATGGCCAACGCCTCACCGCGTCCACTTCTCATCTTCGAAAGCCAGGACGACGGCGCCTTCAAACTGGCAGCTCGCAACGATCTTGTCGTCCTCAGGGCCGACGAAGGCGGGCAGTGCGATCCGTTCGACGAGGACGACGAGGGCCTGGCCGTCAAGGGTGCGTACTTCACGGTGCAGAATGCCGTCGCGTGCGGGTCCCATTGGTCGGACTTCGTTACTTTTCGCTACGACGCAAAGGCTGGCACGTGGCTCTTCCACAGCGAGATCCACACGATGTCATTCCCGTTGGAGGGAACGCCTGACAAGACCTCCGTCACACGGGCGGATAAAGCGAAGCCGGTCGCGTTCGCGGACTGGAAGCCTGCACACTGACCTGGTCCGCCTGCAGGCGCTTCTCGCGCATCTCAGCCCGGTGGTCTTTCACTATCAGGATGGTCGATGCGAAGTACATGGCCACCAGCAGGAAGGTCACCGGCCCGCGCGTGTTCGACGCGTTCCCGCCCTCGCGCGTCCAGCGGGAAAGCCAGTAGGTGACCGGGATCGCCAAAAGAAAACCGAGTAGCCACGCGGATCCCCAACGACCACCCTCCACGTCGAACGAGCGCCAGAACAGGATCAGCGGTGCCCAACTGTACATCTGCACATTGGGGCCTTCGTCGTCGCGGCGATGCAGGTC
>NZ_JBFUIT010000548.1:0-1442 GCF_056401735.1 Luteibacter sp. P4_D7_3 | reverse complement strand
GGGTATGACGGCGCGAGCATGAGTCGGATCACGGAGCGCACCGGGCTGGGCAAAAGCAGCCTTTATCATTTCTTCCCCGGCGGCAAGGAGGAGATGGCGGCGGTCGTGCTGGACGATGTCGACGACTGGTTCGAGCGACATATCTTCGTGACCTTGCGTGAGGGTGAGCCGCATGGGGCCATCGCCGCCATGTGGTGTGAGGTGGACAGGTATTTCCAGTCCGGAGGCCGCGTATGCCTGGTCGGGGCGTTCGCACTGGACCAGACCCGCGATCGCTTCGCGACGGCGATATCCGGCTACTTCGTACGTTGGATCGAGGCGTTGGCATCGGCCCTGGTTCGACTGGGCCGAAGTGCGGAGGTTGCGAGCGAGCAGGCGGAGGATATCGTTCTCGGCATTCAGGGTGCACTGATGCTGTCGCGTGCGAAACGCGACCCCGCATCGTTTCGCGCCGCGTTGCATCGGATGGCGCGCCGCCTCGGAACACCGCATCATGCCGACCTGTGACAAACCTGGGGTCGATCGATGAGCAAGGAAATCAAGCGCTGCACGTGGGCCGGTAGTGATCCGCTTTACACCGACTACCACGACAAGGAATGGGGCGTGCCCTTGCACGACTCGCGCCTGTTGTGGGAACAGTTGATGCTGGAAGGCTTCCAGGCGGGCCTGGCGTGGATCACCGTGCTGCGCAAGCGCGAAACCTTCCGCAAGGCGTTCAAGGGGTTCGACCCGGCGAAGGTGGCGCGTTTTACCGAGAAGGACATCCTGCGCCTTCTGGAGGATCCGGGCATCATCCGTTCGCGTGCAAAGATCGAAGCGACCATCAACGGTGCGCGCGTCTACGAAGAGATGAAGGCGCGCGGTGAGACCTTCGATGCCTATTGCTGGTCGTTTACCGAGGGCAAGGTATTGCGCGGCGACGGACGCACGGTGCATGCACAGACGCCGTTGTCGGTGACGATCTCGAAGGACCTCAAGAAGCGCGGCTTCAAGTTCGTCGGTCCGACCATCACCTACGCCTGGATGCAGGCGGTCGGTATCGTCGACGACCACGCGCTCGGTTGTTTCCGGCGGTGAGTCGGTAGGGCAGGCATCGTTACGGAAAAAGAAGTGACGCGCGGGTTGCCCCACGCGCCACTTCCTGAGCCTTCGAGCAGCCTGATTACAACTTGACCTTCACACCCAGGTTGAAGAACCGGCCGATAGCGCCGTCCTGGGCATACGTCGGGTTGTAGTTGACGCCCGCATAGTTGGCCACGTCCAGCGGCGCCTTACGGTCGAACGCGTTCATGACCGAAGCGGTTACGGCGATCTTAGGTGTGAACTGGTAGCTGCTGGTGAGGTTGAATTCGGTGAACGAACCAACCGTGCAGCTGGAATAACCATCGGGGATGCAGTCACTGCCGTACACGTCCGGCGCCGTGTTCTTCATGCCACTGGTG
>NZ_JBFUIT010000547.1:0-1445 GCF_056401735.1 Luteibacter sp. P4_D7_3 | reverse complement strand
CCCTAAGGCCGCTGTGATCGATGATGTGGTCTATACGCGGCCCGCCAGGCTGGTCGACATCGGCGCTGGCCAGCGGCTCAATCTGTACTGCCTTGGGTCCGGTTCGCCGACGGTGGTTCTTGATGCGGGCATGGGCGATTCGACGGTCTCCTGGGCGATGGTCCAGCCGGCGATGGCAAAGACGACGCGCGTCTGTTCGTTCGACCGCGCAGGCCTGGGTTTCAGCGATGCTGCGCGGCGACCTTCCACGCCGGTCAATCAGGCCGAAGATCTCCATGCCTTGCTGCGGGCTGCTGGTATAAAGCCACCCTATGTCATGGTTGGGCATTCGCTGGCTGGCATGAATGTCCGCGTGTACGCGGACAAGTACCGCGATGACGTCGTTGGCATGGTCATCGTCGAGGGCTCGCACGAAGACCAATCGGCCGAAGGCTGGGCGCTGAGCGCGCCGGGCGACAAAGAGAAATACGACCAGTATCTGAAAGACCAGCACGCGTGTATCGATGCGGCCCGGCTGGGGCTCACGCCGGGCACAAAGATGTTCGAGAAGTGCCTGGGCGACACCAACGATCCGCACTTCAGCCCGGCGATCAACCAGGCGCAGGCTACCTATGGCGCCACGGAGAAGTGGCAGGCGGCGGTCGCGTCCGAGCGAGAGAACGTCTTCTACGGCAGCGCGGACGAGACCCGAAAAACCCGTAGCGATTTCGGCGACATGCCGATCATCGTGCTCACGCATTCTCCCTTTCCTGCGCGCACTGGCGAATCGCAGAATGAGCGCAACCGCAAGACGCTGTCGTGGGAAGGTCTTCACCTGCGTGTAGCGGCCATGTCCACGCGTGGTGTGAACGAAATCGTTCCCGATGCGGGGCATTTCATTCAGTACGACAAGCCGCAGGTGGTTATCGATGCGGTGAATGAGGCGGTGTGGATTTCGCGCGGGCGTTAAGAGCGCGCGCGTTCCGCCATCGCGGCGAGCATGCGGCGATCGTCTTCGGGCAGGGCGTCGAACCATGCGGCTTCTTCGCCGGGTTCGGGTAGCACGTGGCCGAACTCGGCCATGAGGCCGGGGCGGATTTCGCTGAGGTATACCCAGATGCCTTGCGTCGGCAGGCCGGATGCATTCGATACGTCGCGGACGAGGCGTTCGACTAACGTTCGCTTCTGGTCGTCGGTGCGGCCGCTGCGGACGTGGCCGTGGACGAAGAGGGTGTCGCGTTGTAACGGTACGCCGCCGATGAACCAGTCTTCGCCGGGGGCGTGGTCGAAGACGACCTGGGCGAAGTAGGTGTTGGCACCGGTGATTTCGGTGTGGGCAGTTGTTATGGCTTTCGCAATGCGGTGTTTGGTTGTGGCGTTGAGATCAGTCAGGGTGCTGCGGACGATATACGTTGGCATGGTGGTATCCATTGGACGGTTGTCGCGAGCACCCATCGCCGATGAAT
>NZ_JBFUIT010000546.1:0-1447 GCF_056401735.1 Luteibacter sp. P4_D7_3 | reverse complement strand
GTGTTCCACGGTGCCGGCGACGCTCACGCCGGGCCGGACGAGCCGTACCTGTTCGGACGGGTCAGGGTCAGCGGTCCGGATAAGGAGCGCAGCAGTTACCGTTCGTTCGCTTCGTTCGCCGATCCCGATGGCAATGGGTGGCTCTTCCAGGAGATCACCCAGCGCCTGCCTGGGCGGATCGATACCGGCATCACGACATTTGCCTCGGCCAGCGACCTTGCGGCTGCGCTACGCCGGGCGGGGGCTGCGCACGGCGAGCACGAGAAGCGAGCCGGCGGCCAGCACGACGAGAACTGGCCGGATTGGTACGCCAGCTACCTCGCCGCCGAACAGTCGGGAGGCGGGCTGCCCCAGTGACCGAGGTTCCCCCGGCTAGGAGAACGCCGGATCGGAGACGGATGCCTGCCCGGTCTCGCGGTGCCCTGCGAACCGCCGGCGAAACGACGCATCGGCATCACTGGTCGCGGTAAGGTCGTACCAATGGTCGCAGCCGGTGATATCGAACCGGGTCTCCGCGTGCTCCCCCGGCTGTAGCCAGAAACGCTGCGGCGGTTGGCGGAGATACGCGTTGGCTTCGATCGTGATGGCGCAAGGACGCCCACCCTCGTTGCTCATGACCAGATGCAACTCACCCGAATGACGTCCCTCGGACATCGTGACCTCGGGTAGCGCGAGACGCCGGCGATCTTCGACCAGGCCCGGCTGCTTACCACTGAACTGGCGAAGGAATCCGTTCGGTCCGATCACCGTGAGGTCGTACGCATCGCCGCTGTTGGAGCTGGTCCAGTAGTCGGACAACGATTTACCGGCTTCCACCGTATAGGTCCACGGACCGTCGGAACGGAGCGACGAGGTCACGCTGAAGCAGGCACCGATGTCGCCGGTGTTGCCGAATCCAAGGACGTAACGTCCCTGTGCCTGGTCGAGCTTGCCTGTCACTTCGAGTGCGTAGGCCAGTGCACGCGCCGGACGTTGCCCACGCTCCTGTCGCGGAAGCTGCTGGTGAGTAGGCGGCGTCGGACTGAAGTCACTGTGGGTAGTGCGATCAGGCTGGTAGCCCGTGGTCGAGGGCAAAGGCGGCACGCGCCCATCGTGGCCTTCAAAATCGAAGGCGCGGGTCAGGTCGCCGCAGACCGCACGCCGCCAGGCAGAGATGTTCGGCTCGCGCACACCGAAGCGCTGCTCGAGGAAACGGAGGATGGACGTGTGGTCGTAGGTCTCCGAACACACCCAGCCGCCCTTGCTCCACGGTGAGACGATCATCATCGGCACACGCACGCCCAGGCCGTAAACACCCGCGTTGAAACCGTTGCCGCCCGCGTAGACTTCACCATCGATGCTGACCGTAGACAGCCCCCGGTCACGTGACTGCGGCGGATACGCCGGTAGCATGTGATCGAAGAAGCCGTCGTTTTCATCGTAGGTGATGAACAGTGCCGTCTTGCTC
>NZ_JBFUIT010000545.1:0-1456 GCF_056401735.1 Luteibacter sp. P4_D7_3 | reverse complement strand
GTCCAGTGCTGAGCAGGTGAGCCGGCACGGTGCCCCAGCGCCGCATGACTGCCAGACGCTCGTCGAACCCGCTCAGGGCCAGCGCGACGAAACACACCACGCAGACGATGACGATGAGGATCGTGGCCCAGCACAGGCGCGAGCGCCGGCGCGTGTCGACATGGACGAACATGCTCAAGGCACGCCGCGGGCGAGATGCGGCCCTTCGGCTTCCAGCGACGACAGCGCGAACATCGTTTCCGGGCCCACGACGCCGTCGGCCGCAATACCGAACCGCTGCTGCAGGTTGCGGACCCGCGCCTCCACCGTCCGATCGAAGATCGTCGACGGCGATGAACCGCCAGGATTGGCCTCGGGCGGAAGGCGACCAAGCAGCCAGTGCATGCCATCGCCAGCGTCGCCACGAGTCAGTTTTCCGGGCATGGCGGGGTCGACACGGAACACGGCATAGAAGCGACCGTTCCATACACGTTCAAAGACGTCACGGGTCAGTTCGACGTATTTGCCGCCCAGATAGAGCCGTATGGCCTGGTCGCCCGCGCCGACCAGAAGCACCTGCTGTCTGGCGTGAGCGTCGTCGAGTTCGAGCACGATCGGCCGGTCGAAACGGCGCAGCTGGTCGAGTGACCCCCGCCCGCTGACGCAGGCAAAACCAGGAAAAATGACCGCATCGCAGTTGATCGCGTTGGCGACCGAGGTGTCCTTCGATCCAACCTGCCATCGTGCGAGCAGCTCCCCCCAAACCCGCACCTTCCCGACATCCGCCGCGGGCAACGCATCACTCAGTTTCGCCAGCGCTTGCTCGGGGGTCACCGTGACGAGGTTCTTCGGGCGCGAGGGACTGCGCCCGGAGAGGAACCATGTCGCGGCGCCGCCGACGAACAGGATGGCCAGCATGGCGCCCACCGCAAGGAGGAGTTTCCGATAGCGACGGAGCCAGTACCGAGCATGTTGCGGCAGCACCTCTCGGGCGACGAATCCGAGCGCCCGCTCGCCTATCGACTGTTCGCCCCGCTCAGCTGCGCGCTCGAGGGCACGGTGTGCCAACGCGTTGAGGCGGCGAGGGTTGCCTTTGCCATCGTCGCGAAGCGTGCGCAGGCCGAGACGGCTGAAAGGCATGTGGGTCGTGCCTGCGACGTGGAGCCGGTGACGAACATAGCGCTCGCTCTCATCACCACTCAACACCGGCATGGGAATACGGCTGCGCACATGAGCCGCGATCGATGGTGCCGACGGGCCGGACAGTCGTTCGCGTAGTGCCGGCAGACCCGCGAGCAGGATGTGGAAAGGTGCGTCGACGTTCTCGCAGGCAAGGAGCAAGCRCTCGACGATCGCCAGGTCGTCATCGGCAAGCTGATCGGCGTCATCCAGGATCAAGAGGTACCGGTGGTTGCCGTGTTGGGAAATCCTCCCGAGACCGGCAGCGAGCCCATCGACCAGATGGTCTTCCGTGTTG
>NZ_JBFUIT010000544.1:0-1456 GCF_056401735.1 Luteibacter sp. P4_D7_3 | reverse complement strand
CCGCCGCGGCCATGAGGTTTTCATCCAGTCCGGCGCCGGCACCAAGAGCGGCTACTCGGACGCCGACTACTCCCTGCTGGGTGTGACCGTGGTGGCCGACGCCGCTGCTGTCTATGAGAAGGGCGAGCTGATCGTCAAGGTCAAGGAACCGATCGAGGGCGATCTCAAGCTGCTCAAGAAGCACCACCTGCTGTTCTGCTACCTGCACCTGGCCGCCGAGCCGGCGCTCACCAAGAGCCTGCTGGACATCGGCCTGACCGGTATCGCCTTCGAGTCCGTCGATGAGAACGGCGTGCTGCCGCTGCTGCTGCCGATGTCCGTCATTGCCGGCCGTATCGCCACCCAGATCGGCACGACCCTCCTGCACCAGCCCAACGGTGGCAAGGGCAAGCTGCTCGGCGGCATGGCCTCCACCCCGCGTGGCAAGGTCGTCGTCCTCGGCGCCGGCGCTGCCGGTGGTAACGCCGCCGCCCTGGCTGCCTCGGCCGGTGCCAACGTCGTCGTGTTCGACAAGCGTCAGGACCGCCTCGCCGAGATGATGGCGATGGGCCCGAACGTCACCGCGCTGTACGCGTATGAGTCGTCGGTCGCCGAAGAAGTCCGCAACGCCGACATCGTCGTCGGTGCCGTGCTGATCCCGTCCGCCAAGGCCCCGCGCGTCGTTACCGAAGCCATGGTCAAGACGATGGAGAAGGGCTCGGTGCTCGTCGATATCTCGATTGACCAGGGCGGCTGCTTCGAGACCTCGCGTCCGACCACCTGGAAGGAACCGACCTACGACGTCCACGGCGTGACGCACTTCTGCGTGACCAACATGCCCGGCGCCGTCCCGCAGACCTCGTCCACCGCCATCTCGGCCGCCATCCTGCCGTACGTGCAGCGCCTGGCTGCCGGCAACGAGTGGCGCGACCACGCGGCACTGGCTGGCGGTATCAACATCGAGGCCGGCAAGGTCGTGCACCCGGCCCTTCAGGGCATGGCATGATGCCGAAAACCGGATCCGAGGTTCTCTGCTAAGTGGCGCGCAGCGCGAAAGTCGTAAAGAAACAGGCTAGAAGCCAGGTCAAGGCCCAGAGCGAGGGCTTGAGCGACGAGCTCAAGCGCCGCCTGCGTGAGGCCGGGGCGTTGCTGCTGTTGCCGCTCGCCCTGTACCTGCTCGTCTGCCTGCTCAGCTATAACGACCAGGACCCGAGCTGGGGTCACATGGGCATTGCCGAGCGGGCCACCAACTTCGGTGGCTCGATCGGGGCAAACATCGCCAACCTGCTCAGGTACATCTTCGGCCTGGTTTCTTACTGCTTTCCGCTGCTCCTGCTGGCTCTGGGCGTGCAGGTGCTCCGCGCGCGCGGCGAACGTCTCGTCGCGCCGTGGGAGCCTTCCCTGCGTCTGATCGGTTTCGTGTTCTTTTTCATCACCGGCCCCGCGCTGGTGTACCTGAACGTCGATTCGCCCGTGC
>NZ_JBFUIT010000543.1:0-1457 GCF_056401735.1 Luteibacter sp. P4_D7_3 | reverse complement strand
CCTGGCCGATGCGTGTTTCGACCGGTACGTTCAGTGCCGCGAGCGTATCGGTACCGACGCTGCCGTCGGCGTCCATGTACTGATCGGCCTGGAAGCGCTTTACGGCGTCGGTCAAGGGCGAGTCATAGCGATCCCCGTGGGCGAGGGTAGGGTCCAGGTAGCCTCCGGCGACGAGCCTCGCCCTCAGTGCACCCACACGTGGATCCTTCATGCCCGGCTTCAACGACGGGCCATCGGGAACCAGGGGCCAACCGCCCTGGGCTGCGGTGGCGCGCAACTGCGTGAGTGCGTCGCGCAGTTGGGCATAGAGCGGGTTTTGCGGACGTGCCATGGCGAAGGCCTGGTCCACGCTGCTTTCGTCGATCGCGGTCTGCAGCATGGACATGCCCTGCTGTGCATCGATCGAGGCGGGGTCGAAGTTCCAGGTGGGGTCCAGGCGCATGGGGTCCACCTTGCCGCGTGCCAACTGGACCAGTGCGGTGATGTACGCACCAGTCGCGGCGACATCGAAATCCGCACGCCGCTCGGGTGAAGCCGTGGCCCAGTCGGGCGCCTCCGTGGTGGCTTTCAGGGCGGGCAGGCCGTAATCGTCCGGAAGCAGACCGTCGCCTTCGACCGAGGCGAGGCCGGCCAGCAACTGCTGGACGTTAGCGGGCTGGGACCACGCGGCGGTGAAGTGGCGCTGGGCGTAGAAGTCGCTCACCGCCTTACCGAGTGCGGCATTCGGCCGGCTCAGGGGACCGCCCTGCAGAGGGGTCATCTGCTGGATGCGTCCGTAAATCGCCGTACCCACGAGGTCGTCGGCGGGTGGGGGCGTGGGTGCCGCGACGGTGGCTGCGGTGGCGGGTAGCTGGGCCACGATCGGCGGTGGCGACGCCGCGGAGGCCGCACTTGGCGGTGCTTGCGCCGCGACGGAAAGCGGCAGGAGGGCGGCCATGAGCGATACGCAAAGCCTGCCGTGTACGTATTTTTCCATAGTCATTATCTATCGATTCCAGATTCGTTGGTGTACCTGCACGCTTTCACACAGTTCAAGGGCAGCGATGTGACGGTGTTGTGGTCAATAAATGATCAGCGCGTTAGGATGCCCCGTCGCAACACCACCCGGCTCACCGCATGATTCGATCGCTCCGAACGCTTATCGCGTCCGCGCCGCTGCTCGGCGCCGTATGCTTCCTCCCCGCCCAGGCCCACGCCGCCGACACGCTTGGCGATGCACTGGCCAAGCTGGCGCCCTCCGCCGACCCCAAGGTGATCGGACTTGCCGTCCAGGCATCGGAATGCGCGCAGACACAGGGTGGTGCCCCCTCCGACCGCCTGGCCGTGATCGATTATTCGAAGCCGTCCTCGGAGCCGCGCCTGTGGGTGTTCGATACCGTGAAGCGCAAGCTGTTGTTCCAGGAGCTGGTCGCCCATGGCAAGAACAGTGGTGACGCGAACGCCACACGATTCTCCAA
>NZ_JBFUIT010000542.1:0-1472 GCF_056401735.1 Luteibacter sp. P4_D7_3 | reverse complement strand
GGTCAACACGGTGCGCGAGTCGACCGAGCTGACGTCGATGCTGGGCAGGGTGTTGGCGGTGACCTGGACGCTGCCGAGGTTGGTGGCATCGCTGGCGCCGGCGGCGGCAGCGGCAAAGGAAACGTCGGTACCCTGGCTGATCTGGGTCTGCACGCCCTTGTGCGAATCGACCACGGTGCCGTTATGCATCAACGAAACAGTGTAGGTGCCGATCGGCAGCGAGTTGGCGCGGTAACGGCCGCCGGAGTCGACGGTGATGTCGCGGCGCAGGCCGTTGTCCGTGTTCTCGATATGGACAAYGTCACCGGGCGTGGCGGAGCCGAAGATGGCGCCGGTGGCGTTGCTCTGCGCCAAGGCYGCGCCGGCACCGCCGATGGATACGGCGAAAGCCACGGCAAGCGCGAGCTTGCGGCGCGGCGGCGCGACTGAACGGTTTGCGTACTGCATGGAACGTCCCTCCTGAAAAACGCGTGACGAATAAACGGGATGAGTTCGCCCGCATCCGCGCGGCACGCGGACGTTCCGCCAGAAAGGCTGGCGGGCGGAGAACCAACGGGAAGAATGTCGCTCGGCCGAACGCCTCTTACCGGGCGGGCGGCGTCACGTCGTCAATCGAAAGGGGTGCGCGCAATGGCGTGGTGTGGCATTTCTTTCTGCTCCCCAAAAAAAATGTCGTGCAAGATGTCGTCCGTGGCGAAAGTCGCACCCGCTCATCGTGTCCCCTGAGGCGAGCTGACGACAGCGCCGAAGCAGCGCGTGAAAACAAAGTAAAACCGCAGTGACTCCGGGAACAATAAGAAAAAGTCCTACGCAATTATTTACTGAGCAACTATTTGCGAAGCAAGTAGTTTTTACGAAGACTTGGGGGGATTCTTCAAGGCAATTAGCTACGAAACGGCCCGTGGTTGACGGGCGGCTACGACGGGGATTTCGGGGAAAAAAAAGGCCGCTCCTTCTGGAGCGGCCAATATCCGGGGAAATGCTTTGCTGTTGTTGTTATGCGATATAGCTAAGCGTTTTCGTTAGAGCGTGAAGTCGTAGCGGGCTCCCAGGCGAATGGTGCGGGGGTCCGAGAACGAACGGGCGCGCTTGTAGTTCGGGTTCGGATCACCGGCAGCCGTGTCGCCGATTTCGTAGTACTGGGTAACGCGCTGCTTGCCGAGAGCGTTGAATGCGTCGGCCGAAAGCGTGAGCTTGTGGTCGGCGAAGGCCGGCTTCCAGGCGACGCTCAGGTCCACGTTGTACGTCCACGGCGTGCGGCCGTAGGTACCGCGCGGAGCGGGCTGACCGTTGCAGTAGAAGTAGCTGTTGCCGTATTCGTACGGGTCGCCACCATAGGCTTCCGGACGAACGCCGATGCAGCTGACCGGGTAGCCCGAAGCGATACGGGTAACGGTCGAGAACGCCCACTCATCGTTCGGCGCGTAGGTGCCGTAGATGCGCCGCAGCTGATGCTTCTGGTCGTTCGGCAG
>NZ_JBFUIT010000541.1:0-1474 GCF_056401735.1 Luteibacter sp. P4_D7_3 | reverse complement strand
AGGGTGGCGTTTACGTCATCGCCAATATCCGCGGCGGCGGCGAATACGGTCCCCGCTGGCACCAGGCGGCGTTGAAAGCCAATCGTCCTCGCGCTTACGAGGACTTCGCGGCTGTCTCGCAGGACCTGATCGACCGCAAGATCACCAACCCGAAGCACATGGGCATGATGGGCGGCAGCAACGGCGGACTGCTCGCCGGCAACATGCTGACCCAGTATCCGCAGCTGTACGGCGCGGTGGTCAGCCAGGTGGCCCTGCTCGACATGAAGCGCTACACGCACATGTCCGCCGGTGCCTCGTGGATGGCGGAATACGGTGATCCGGACAAACCGGAGGAATGGAAGTACATCCAGACCTTCTCGCCGTACCAGAACCTGCATAAGGGTACGAAGTATCCGCCCGTGCTGTTCACGACCTCCACGCGCGACGACCGTGTGGGGCCGGTACACGCCCGCAAGATGGCCGCGCGCATGCAGGCCATGGGCTTCGACGCCAGCCTCTACGAGAACCTCGAAGGTGGACATGGTGCCGCAGCGGACAACAAGCAGTCGGCGTTCATGAGCGCCCTGGCCTATACGTACCTCTGGGAACACCTGAAGTAAGCACATCCCGTGGGAACCGCTTCAGCGGCGAAAAGCCAACGAAGCGGTTTAGCGGGTGAGTCCACCGCCGGCATAGCCGGCTCCCACACAAAAAACAGGCACTTTGCCGGGGCCATGGCCGGGCGTTATCCTATTCGGCCGCCTTAACCCCTCGAATCACCAAGGAATCCCATGGGCCTGCACCTCGTTCCCGCCGGCAAGAATGTGCCGGACGAAATCAACGTCATCATCGAAATCCCCAAGGATGCCGAGCCCGTCAAGTACGAAGTGGACAAGGAAAGCGGCGCGATCTTCGTCGACCGCATCCTGTCGACCCCGATGCGCTACCCGTGCAACTACGGCTACGTGCCGGGCACCCTGGGTGGCGACGGCGACCCGCTCGACGCGCTGGTGATCCTGCCGCTGTCGCTGGTACCGGGCTCGGTGATCCGTTGCCATCCGGTCGGCATGCTGAAGATGACCGACGAAGCCGGTGCCGACGAGAAGCTCGTCGTGGTTCCGGTGGACAAGGTGTTTGCCGGCTACGCGCACATCAAGGATATCGGCCAGGTGTCCGGTCACTGGCTGGAGCGCATCGGTCACTTCTTCGAGCACTACAAGGATCTCGAGAAGGGCAAGTGGGTCAAGATCGACGGCTGGGTCGGCGCGGAAGAAGCCAAGGCGGAGATCGTCGCTGGCATGGGTCGTTACAAGGCCGATCACTGATCTGACGCAACCTGCTTGGTAGGAGCCGATGTGCGGTGGTCTAATTTTCCTGGACACCCATGTAGGAGCAAAATCCCTACCGAGGTGAATCATGGGATATCGACCGATCGACCCGGCGCTCAAGCGCCGGGCGGTGTGTTTAGTACTGGATGAGAACCGCTCCGTGC
>NZ_JBFUIT010000540.1:0-1484 GCF_056401735.1 Luteibacter sp. P4_D7_3 | reverse complement strand
CTGCTTGGCAGCGAGCAGGATGCCGCGGACGCCGTGCACGACGCCTACCTTCGCGCCGCCCGCGCGTCCGAGACCTATGCCGGTGGAAACGCACGCGCGTGGTGGCTTGCGATCGTACGAAACTGTTGTCTCGCCCGACTGGCCGTACGCAATAAGGAGAAGAAGAACGTTGCGATCGACGGTAATCCCGCCGCCGCGGAACACTGGATGCCGCGTGCGGAGGCGGACGAGGTAGAAGAACGACTCGATAGCGCCCGACGCAGGCAGCTGATCACCGAACACCTGCGAAACCTGCCGGATCTTTTTCGTGAGGTGCTCATCCTGCGCGAAATCGAAGAGCTGTCGTATCGGGAGATCGCCGACGTACTGCAAACGCCCATCGGTACCGTGATGTCCCGTCTGGCCCGGGGACGCGCACTGCTACAGAAGGCACTGACCGATAACGGCAACATGGAGGCTCCTCATGGACTGTAAGACGGCTAATGAGATGCTGCCGCTGTACTTCGACGGTGAGCTGGATCGTGCCACCAGTCGCGAATTCGAAGCACACCTCGATGAATGTGCCGAATGCCGCGACGCCTTGATCGGGCTCGATGCCTTGCGCAGTTCGTTGCGCAAGGATGCGCCCCGGTATCGGGCGCCGGAGGCGTTGCGTGCCCGTATTCAACAGGAAATGGCGCCCCCGGTCGCCCGTGTGCGGTCTCGCATGCCGCTGCCCCGGCTGGCGTTGGCGGCCTCATGGATACTGGCGTTTGTGGCAGGCGGGCTCACCCTGGCTGCGTGGAATCACGCGTCCAATCCCGGCCACGAGCAGGCCCAACTTACGCGTGACCTGTTTGCCAGCCACTGGCGGGCGTTGGCCGCGTTGTCGCCCATCGACGTGGTGTCTACCGACCAACATACCGTGAAGCCGTGGTTCGCCGGGAAAATCGCGACGGCGCCCGTCGTGCGGGATTTTGCCGCCCAGGGCTATGCGCTCATCGGCGGTCGCATCGACTATGCCGGTACGGAACGCGTTCCCGTCCTCGTCTATCGCCATGGCAAGCACGTGATCGATGTCTTCGTGCTGCCGGCAACGGCGGCCGCTGCCGGCAACGAGCTCGTGCAATCGCAGGGCTATGTGCTGGAACGCGCCACGGTGGGCGGACAGCCGGCAGCGATTGTTTCAGACATGGATGAGGCGGAGCTGACGCGATTCAGGGAGTTGCTGGCGGATGGTGTCCGACCCGGCGGGGAGTGACTCGCTTCCGCGGCGTCAGCTATGCGGGAGCGCTTTGATCCATGCAACCGCTGTGGTCACCGGCCCGCTGGCGTCGGATGACGTCAGGTTGTGCCCCAGGGTAGGGAACATCTGGCAATCGTAGGGCTTGCCTCGAGCCTTCAGTGCGTCGAGGTGCTCGGTCGACAAGCCCACCGGGGCCTGGATGTCCTTGCCTCCGAACAGCCAAAGGCCCGGGGTGGAAAGCGTGGCGAGCGTGTCGCGC
>NZ_JBFUIT010000539.1:0-1486 GCF_056401735.1 Luteibacter sp. P4_D7_3 | reverse complement strand
ATTCGAACGCATGCACGTTGAGGCACTCATCCCGCAAGCGACCGTTGAATGATTCGATCATACCGTTCTCCGTCGGACGTCCCGGGCGGATAAAGTCCAAGTGGATGCCATGGTTGTACGTCCATTCGTCAACGACCTTGCAGGTGAATTCGGTGCCGTTGTCTACCGTGATCGCCCGGGGCAGCGGATGCTGCGGACCCAGTCGATCGAACGCTTCGATGAGGCGTCGACCGTTCAACGAAAAATCGGCCTCCAGCAAGATACTCTCACGACTCCACTTATCGATCACCGTCAGCACTCGAAACGGCCTTCCCCTGACGAGCTGGTCATAGACGAAATCCATCGCCCAGTATTGGTGAGCGGCCGTCGGCGCGGGCGTCGGCCCCCGATGCAAGCTGATGACCTTGCGCCGGCGACGACGCATGCGCAGCTGCAGGCCTTCCAGGCAATACAGTCGGTGGACACGTTTACGCCCCACCGACCAGCCCTCGCGGCGCAGCATCACCGTGATGCGCTCGTAGCCAAATCGAGGGCGGGCCTGGGCCAGGTCTCGGATGCGCATGCGCAGTGCCGACTGATCCTTGGCCTGGCTCTTGTAGTACCACGTCGCGCGCTGAATCCCGGCCAGTCCGCATGCGCGTCGGGCGCTCACCTGAAATTGCTCATGGACCCAATCAGCAACGTCCCGGCGGCGGCCTGGCCTCAGATTTTTTTTCGAATGACTTCCGACAGAATTTGCTTGTCCAGGGTCAGATCGGCGACCAGTCGCTTCAGGCGGCCATTCTCCTCCTGCAGCTGCCTCGTCTGGCGAAGTTCAGCCACGCCCAAGCTGGCGTATTTCTTCTTCCAGACGTAGAACGTGGCTTCGCTGATGCCCATCTGCCGGCAGACGTCCGTGACCAGCGTTCCTGACTCCGCCAGGCGCAGCGCGTAGATGACCTGTTCTTCGGTAAACCGCGACTTCTTCATCGCTCCTCCGGGGCCCGATCGGGCCGGTGGGTGAAGCGACCTTACCTCTAGTTATGGGCTGTGTCGAAAAAGCGGGCCCACGTCAGTCTTCCTGCTGAACGAGGCGACGGCACTGTGGGACGTCACTTATGCCGTGACGGCGAGGGAAGTGACCCCATGGGAACAGCACATACACAGCTTCCTAGAAATGGTACCGCTGATGGCCGTCCTGCTCGTGGTTAGCCACCATTGGAGGCAGGCAGAGGCGTTGATCGGCCAAGGGCCGGAGACCGCACGGTTCGACGTGAAAGCCAAACCGGAATCGCTCCCCGCCGGGTACATCGTCACCGTCTTTTTGGCCATCGTACTGATCGAATTCCTGCCGTATATAGAGGAATTGCGCAGGAGCTACCGGCACGAGGAGAAGGCTATGACACGCAGACCACCCCTCGTCCGTGAATCAGCTGGCGGGTTCGAGCTCGACCTTGATCCAGCCAGGCTGCCGCTGATCGAACTTCTCGTACGCGGCGATCACATC
>NZ_JBFUIT010000538.1:0-1491 GCF_056401735.1 Luteibacter sp. P4_D7_3 | reverse complement strand
ACATGCGCTATGAAAACCCCCACTACATGCTGGAAACCGCGGGGGCTGCCGATCTCATCAGTGGCGGGCGCCTGCAGCTGGGTATAAGCCGCGGCTCCCCCGAGCAGGTCATCGAAGGCTGGCGCCACTTTGGCTACGCGCCTGCGGAAGGAGAAACCGATGCCGACATGGGCCGCCGGCACGCCGAAACCTTCCTCCAGTTGCTCGAGGGAAAAGGCTTCGCCCAGCCCAATCCACGTCCCATGTTTCCTAACCCGCCCGGCCTCCTCCGGCTTGAGCCCCACGCACCCGGCCTTCGCGAACGTATCTGGTGGGGTTCGGCCTCCAACGCGACCGCTGTATGGGCGGCCACCATGGGCATGAACCTGCAAAGCTCGACGCTGAAAGCGAACGAGACCAACGAGCCACTGCATGTGCAGCAGGCCAGGCAGATGCGGCTCTATCGCGAGGCGTGGGCCAAGGCCGACCACGGGCGCGAACCGCGTGTGTCGGTTCTGCGGTCCATCTTTCCCCTGGTCAACGACATGGACCACGCGTATTTCGGTCGAAGCAAGTCCACGGACCAGGTCGGCTTTATCGACAACATGGAGGCCGTGTTCGGCAGAACCTACGCGGCTGTTCCGGAGGTCCTCGTCGCGGAACTCGCGGCCGACGAGGCCATTGCCGAAGCCGACACGTTGCTTCTCGCCGTGCCCAACCAGCTAGGTGTGGACTACAACGTGCACCTGATTGAATCGATTCTCACGCAGGTGGCCCCGGCGTTAGGGTGGCGGTGACGAACGACTTCGACGCCATCATCTGCCAGGCAATCCGTGAGCGACTCCTGCTTCTCATTGACTATGGCGACACGCAACGCGTCGTGCAGCCCCATGTGTATGGCGACGATCACGCCGGCGATCGTCTGCTCAGTGCCTTTCAGGTCAGTGGAGAAAGCACGTCGGGTGCCGCCCAGGGTTGGAAGTCCTTTCGCATGGACCGCGTTACCTCGGTTGCCCTGGCGGGAGGCACGTTTCACGGAGCCCAACCGGCGTTTCAGCGCAACGATGGCGCGTTTGGTCGGATAATTTGCCAACTTGGTGACTGATGAAGCCACGATGCCCCACATCGATGAGGTGCTTTCCACCTCAGGGGATACATAGCGATGCGCTACGGCCGTGGACTTTGGATGTGCCTTTTGCTGTTGGTATCAACCCGCCCGCACGCGGCTGATTCACCAGGCATCACGTCTGAAGACGTCAGGTTCAGAAGCGACGGCGTAACGCTGGTCGGCACGCTCTTCCGACCCGAGCATCCGTATGCGGCGGTCGTCCTCGTGCATGGATCGGGTCAGGAAAAGCGCATGACGACGTTCGCCTCGCGGCTGGCGAGCGAAGGCATCGCGGTGTTGACGTACGATAAGCGGGGAGTCGGAGAGTCGGGCGGCGTCTACGCAGGTCCGGAAGTCGGCACCAACAATATCGACGCGGCCAACTTCGATCTACTGGCCACCGA
>NZ_JBFUIT010000537.1:0-1497 GCF_056401735.1 Luteibacter sp. P4_D7_3 | reverse complement strand
GAGGACGACAAGGCGCGGTACATCGTGGTTTATTCGTCGGCCAAGCAGCAGAAGAGCCAGACGTACTGGGAGCAGTCGCCCAGCAACTTCTCGGCGGAAGCGCCGGTGAAGATGGCCACGGCGGGCAGCTTCAAGATTCCGCACGGCCCGGACGGCGTGCTGTTCGTCGGCATGCAGAACGATACCTACAAGAAAGCCATCAGCAACGCCGTCTGCGACAAGGCCCAGCCGGGCAATGGCGTGATTTCCACGATCCGCCAGGTGGTCACGACCGATATCCTCGGCCAGGACCAGAAGAAGAAAGAAAAGGACAGCTGAGCCAGCATGCAGACCGCCGTCCTTCTGTATCTCCTCTTGCTGCTCGGCGCCGTGGCCGCTTTCGTCTTCCACTTCATCGCGCAGTGGCGCTTCACGTTACTGCTGCGACAGCGCTATCCGGACCAGTGGAAGACCATCACCGAGGCCGACACCGGCCGGCCGAACGGCATGGCCAACTGGCTGCGCATGCGCCGCGTGCTGCGCTCCGACGCACCTGCCTTGTTCAACGACGACGACCTCAACCGCTGGCAGCGCTGGTGGCGTCGTGCGCCCTGGTTCGCCTGGCCGTGCTGGTTCGCCGCGATGGCGCTACAGTGGTGGGCGATGAGACAGGCCTGAAAGGCCGCCACCCAACCAGGGAGCACGCATGGATCTTCGCCTCACCGGTCGTCACGCGCTGGTCTGCGGCGCCTCCCAGGGCATCGGCCGCGCCACCGCTTTCGAGCTGGCCGAGCTCGGCGCGAGCGTCACGCTGCTCTCCCGCTCCGCCGATGCATTGATCGCACTGGCGGCCGAATTGCCGGCGACTCACCCCGGCCAGAAACATCGCCACATCGCCGTCGACATGCTCGACACCGAAGCCCTGACCGCGGCCGTCACCGAGGCGGCGCATCTCAACGCCGTGCACGTGCTGGTCAATAACAGTGGCGGCCCGCCGCCCGGTCCGGCATGGAATGCCGAGCCCGAGGCCTTCCTCGTGGCCTTCCGCCAACACCTCCTCGGCGCGCAGGTCGTCACGCGGGCCTGCCTGCCCGGCATGCGTGCCGCGCACTACGGGCGCATCGTCAACGTCATCTCCACCTCGGTGAAAGAGCCGATTCCCAACCTCGGCGTTTCCAATACGGTCCGCGCCGCGGTGGCTGGCTGGGCCAAGACCCTCTCGGCCGAAGTCGCACCCGACGGCATCACCGTCAACAATGTGCTTCCCGGCTACACGCGTACGCCGCGCCTGGAGGCGTTGGTCGAGGCGAGCGTCAAGGCCGGGCGCGGCCGTGATGAAGTCGAGCGCGGCCTGCTCGCCAGCGTGCCAGCGGCGCGCTTCGGCGATCCCGCGGAAGTGGCGGCCGTCATCGCCTTCCTCGCCAGCCCCGCCGCCGGCTATGTCAACGGAGTGAGCCTCGCCGTCGATGGCGGGCGCACGCGCAGCCTCAACTGAAGCGCAGCATGCATATCCTCGCC
>NZ_JBFUIT010000536.1:0-1503 GCF_056401735.1 Luteibacter sp. P4_D7_3 | reverse complement strand
ACACCGTGTTCCTCTCGCACCCCGACGTGGTGGTCAAGGTCATCGAAGAAGCCGCCGGCAAGTAAGCACTCAGGCCCTCGCCCGAGGGGTGAGGGCCTTCCCGCATAACAGAGGAATCGGACATCATGCGTTACAAGCTCTTTGGTAAGCACACGGGTTTGCGCGTCTCCGAGCTGGTGCTCGGCACCGGCAGCTTCGGCACGCGGTGGGGCCATGGCAGCGAGCAGGACGAGGCGAGCCGAATGCTCGACGCGTACGCCGACGCCGGCGGCAACTTCATTGATACCGCCGACAGCTATCAGTTCGGCGAGTCGGAAGAGATCCTCGGCCGATTGCTCGTGGGTCGCCGCAACGAGTTTGTCCTGGCCACCAAGTTCAGCCAGAGCGCCCAGGCCAACGCGGGCCTCCTGGTCACCGGTAACAGCCGCAAGGCGATGGTGGCCTCGCTCGAGGCGAGTCTGAAGCGACTCAACACCGATCACGTCGATCTCTACTGGGTGCATTACGCTGACGGTGTGACACCCATGGAGGAGATTGTCCGCGGCTTCGACGATCTCGTGCGCGCGGGGAAGATTCTCTACGCCGGCTTGTCCGACTTCCCCGCATGGCGCGTGTCACGCGCGGCAACCATCGCCGAACTGCGCGGCAGCATCCCGATCGCCGGCCTGCAGGTCGAGCACAGCCTCGTCGAGCRCACAACGGAACAGGAGCTGCTGCCGATGGGCGAAGCGCTGGGTCTGGGCGTCGTCGCGTGGTCGCCGCTCGGCGGCGGCATGCTCACCGGCAAGTACCGTCGAGGCGAGAAGGGTCGCGCCGAAGGCTTCGGCGGGCGTGTGTTCCAGGCCGAAGACACGAAGCAACGCACGGCGATCCTCGATGCCGTGATTGCGACGGCCGACGAACTGGATGTCACGCCGGGTGAGGTCGCTATCGCCTGGGTAGCGCGCAAGGGCGCGCTCCCCATCATCGGCCCGCGCAGCGTCGCGCAGCTTCTGGCGAATCTGGCGGCAACGAAGGTCACGCTGTCAGCTGAGCAGATCGAACGGCTCGATGCGGTCAGTGCCTTGCGTCCGGTGTTTCCGCATTCGCTATTGGAAGATCCCGCTAACCGCGACCGCATCTTCAGCGGCAAACTCGACCGCTTCATACCACCCCGCGAGCAAGTCGCCTGATGGTGCACGGCCACGCTTTTGTAGGAGCCGATTCATCGGCGATAACCAGGTTGCGGTAACCGTGCCCGCTGCCGCGGGATCGCCGATGAATCGGCTCCTACAAAGAGCGAGAGTGCCGTTACAGGGCTTCGTCCAGCGCTTTATAGAAGCGCTCGGGTGCTTCGATCATGGGTGCGTGCCCCAGCCCATCGAGCGGAATGAGTTTCGCCCCGGGAATCTTCGCCGCCGCTTCCTTACCCAGCGTCGCGTAATCCCCAAGCTTCTCCTGCACAGACGACGGCGCGGCATCCTTGCCGATCGCCGTCTTATCCGCTTGTCCGATGATCAACAC
>NZ_JBFUIT010000535.1:0-1529 GCF_056401735.1 Luteibacter sp. P4_D7_3 | reverse complement strand
GGTTCTACGACATGTCTCCCGGGCTCTGGTCGGGAGGTGGAATCATGACCACCGCGGATGACGTCGCACACTGGCTGGCATCGATGTCCAAGGGTGAGTTGATCAGTAAAGCCGGCATGCGGGCCATGTGGACACCCGAGAAGTTGAACAGCGGCGCCGATGGTGACTGGGCCGCGGGCTGGCACGTGCTGAAAACAACGCCCGTGCGAGAAGTCGCCGGCATGGGTGGCGCCCGTGCCGCCTTCATCGTGTATCCCGATGAGCGCTTGGCCATCGTCGTGCTGACCAACCTCGTCGGGTCGAACCCCCAGAACTTCATCCCGAAAATCGCGGAAGCCTACCGCTCAACACATGCGGACGCTGGGGAAATCCAGGCGCAATAACGGCAAGGGGCGCAAGGGACAGCCGGCGAGGATATCCGCGTGTGTTAGATGTGGATCTCTCACCAGGAGGGAGAACGTCGATATGAAGATGCTATTCGTTGGCCTTGTTCTGATCGCGGCAGCCGCCTCTGCGAACGCTGGCGGTATAGGCAATCGCGGGAACCTTGGCCACGCCCCCAGCAACGCGCCGGTGTGTCCCGATGGGCAAGTGGCTCAGTTCGTCGGCGTGATCAACGGCAAGGCTACCTGGCGCTGCGTACCCGTTTAAGCAAGGTGTCGTATTGAGCGGGCAGGCCTTGTCGTTTCATCGGACAGGCCTGCCCTTTTTCACCCACTCCCCTGCGCTGCCACTGGCAGCACATCCCGACGCGTGTCATCGCAGCTCGCCTTCACCGGCACCGACATCAGCGCTCCGCGAAGTGAACGAAGGAGGACGCGGTCACATTGCTCCGTGATCGGCTGGCCGCGTTCCATGCGTTCGGTGTTGCCCTCCATGTAGCGGATCGTGCGGAACGGCGTGGTCGTCGACGAGCTGGCTGCGTCGGCGAAGGCGATGTCCAGCGATTGTCCGAGCAACTGGCCGCCCTGTTCTTTCAGCAGCTCGCCGCCGTTGGCTGTCCAGTGCGCGACCGGGTTGGGGTCCGCCTCTGCATCCGAGATGACGCGTATCGTGTTTACGTAGCTGCTGCGCTTCGATTCGCCTGGTGCAAACAAGGCCACTGTGTTGTCGAGCACCAGGGTTGTCTGGTCCTGCGTCAGCGAGAACACGGGAGTCACGACCACGACCCACGTATCAGGGTGCCCAGCTCCACGCGGGAGTACGGGCATCTGTGTGCCGGATAGTGTCCACGCCTTGCTGCGCCCGGCCAATTCAGTGTAGAGGAACGTGCCGAGCACGGGCTCGTATGGCTCAAGTACCTTATTGGCCTCCGTCTCGATACGGGTCTTCTGCGACTCGCGGCTGCCCTTCGAGATAAGGGCATGCGTAAGCACGCCGGCAAGCAACCCTACGGCGTTCGGCGCCGGATACATCATGCTCACGGGCGCCACGCCCGCCTGGTCGAAGTTGACCACACCGCGAAAAACCACCTTCTCCGAAAGCGGAAGTTGCATCGCCCAACGGAGGGTTGCGGGGTCGGCCAGGCG
>NZ_JBFUIT010000534.1:0-1529 GCF_056401735.1 Luteibacter sp. P4_D7_3 | reverse complement strand
TCGTAGAAGGTGTCGCCTGCCTTGAGGACCTGCTCCTTCTGGCCCTTCACGCCCATGATGATCGAGCCCTCGAGCACATAGACGACGGCGTGCGCGCCATGACGATGGACCGGATCGACGGCGCCGGGCGGGTAGTCCACCGTGATGGTCAGGATCTCCTTGCCCGGGAAGTCGGGGAGAGCCTTGGTCATGTTCTCGGTCACCCTGGCCTGCGGCGCCGTCGCGTCGCCGTGGGCGGCAGGATCATGCGCGGCCGCGTTGCCGCAGATCATCACCAGGAGCAGGGCGAGCGTCTTGAAGTGTCGCATCGGAGATTCCTCGCAGGGTAGGAGGCGAGGCGGCATGCGCCGCGCCCGGGAAAACGGGACTCAGGAAAGGTTAGCCTTCTCGAGGCCATACGCCTTGTCAAAGATGCCCGGCTCGATGTGGAAGGCCACATTCACGCGGTTCCATGCATTGATTGCCATGACAGAGAATGTCAGGTCGGAGATTTCCTTCTCGGACAGCTGCGTGCGGACGCGCTCGTAGATCTCATCGGCGACGCCCTGCGCCGGGATCTGCGTCAGGGCCGAACGCCATGGTGAAGTCGAGGAACTTCTTGAACAGTTCCGGGGACTGCTTCTGATAATCGACGCGCATGTCATTGCCTCGTTAGCGATGGGGAATGGAATAGCGCAGAGGTTAGGCATGCGCCTCCCGTCCCGGTAGATCCGTGCGCGGGATCACCGTGTTGCGTGAGGGGCACCAATGGCGTTTCGGCGACCTGGTTATCGCCGATGAATCGGCTCCTACAGAAAATCCCTCGGGAAACTGTCACAAGATCGGTGCGGCCTGCGTCTGTTGTGTATGGACGAACTAAAAGACTCACCCGATGTGGTCTGGACCGGGCTGCTGGCGTTGTTGGATCAACTGCCTCTGGATGCACGCGTCGCCTTCCTCCTCAGCGAGGTGTTCGACATGCGCGTGGACGACGTCGCGGCCTTGCTGCGTTGCGACGCACGGCATAGCCGCGATCTCGTGGAGCAAGCGCGTTCCCATATCCAGTCCGTCCGGCACGAGCACAACGTACGCGGAGACAAATCATGACTATCAACAACCCGCCAGGTCTCGTCGTCGCCGAACACGCCGACGCGCTGGCATCGAGCTTCTCCGCGAGTTACGCGGGTGTCATCGCTTTCATCGCCGTGGTGAACGAAGGCAGTTTTGCCAAGGCCGCCGACCGCCTCGGCATCGGCCGATCGGCGGTGAGCCGAAGTGTGCAGAAACTGGAAGGGCAGGTGGGCGCCCGCCTTTTCATCCGGACGACGCGCAGTAACGCGCTGACCCGTGAGGGAGAACTCTTCTTCGAGAACTGCAAGCCCGGTGTCGATCGCATCACCCAGGCACTGGCCGACATGCAGGAGCTCCGCGAAGGTCCGCCGCGAGGCCAGCTCCGCATCAGCTCGGCGGTTGGCTTCGGCCGTAAGGTCGTCGCGCCGCTCTTGAACGGCTTTCGCGATATGTATCCGGATATCGCGGTAGACCTGTTG
>NZ_JBFUIT010000533.1:0-1542 GCF_056401735.1 Luteibacter sp. P4_D7_3 | reverse complement strand
CTCTTGCACCATGTGCGGACGCTGCTGCCACGGTCTGCGGCTTCCGCTTGGCATGGCCGAAGCGCGTACGTGGCTTCGCGAAGGAGGCGATGTCGAAATTTTCTGCGAGGCGATCCCCTGGCCGCAGGAACCTCCGGCGGACGATGGCGTGGCCCAACACAAACGTAAGCGATCCTTTCCCACCGCCAGTGGGACACTACCGGTACGTGTCACCGTTTCGTTGTTAGCCACGTTCGCAGGGGCTTGTCCCAACCTGCGCAGTGACATGAGCTGCGGCATCTACGAGCGCCGGCCGATGGCATGCCGCATCTACCCAGCCGAAGTGAATCCCTTTCTTTCGGTCGACCCTTTGCAGAAACTCTGTCCGCCGGAGGCATGGGAAACCGCGACCGTCCTGCAGAACGATGCGGGCAACTGGGCCGACGAGACGGTGGCAGACGCGGTCGTCCGCCGTCGCGGTGCGGACTATAGCGAGGCCGACGCCAAAGGGCGTTTGTGCGATCTCCTCGGTGTTACCGAGGCAGGGCTCACGAACGAAGGCGTCGTGACGCATACGCCGGAGCCATCACAGCTGCTGGCCGCGCTCGATGTCGTGTTGGTCGAGGCGTCGAACGAATCCTTCAAACCTGACTGGGTGTTGGTATCGCATCGCCCGAACACGCTGGCGCTGCTGGCTTCGGCCGGAGCGAACCTCTTGCATGCAGGCGACCTTGCCGACAGTGGCCGGCGCTTCATCGCGTTCGTCGAACCCGGCATCTACGCCTGAGGTTTCTCCCGGCGCGACACTGGCTCGATGGATGCCATCGGGCCAGTAGCCGTTCTCCTAAGGCGGCGTGCCCTGGCTGATCCAGCCGGCGAACAGCTGCACCATTTGCTGCGTCCACGCTTTGGATGGCGGGGGAGGCATGCTGCCGCTGCTCACGCGCGAATAGATCTGCGACGCGTACACCACGACGTCGTTATAGACGCTCAGGTCGAGGGTTCCCCTCGTGACCTGCTTCATATGAGCGATGTCGGTCGCGTTGAACAGCGGCGCGATGTCCTTCGCGAAACTGATGCCGGCTGGAGCGGCGGCGGCATCGGCGGTGATCTGGGGTCGTAGGTTCGTCATGCATGGCTCCTGGCTCTGCGTTGAGGGATGCTTCTTACTTAAGCGTGCGATTGCGTACGACTTCGGTAGCCCCGGAAGGACTCGGCACGCTCGGGGGCTCAGGCTTATGCACGGCACCGTTGGCGAGGATCACGCTGAAATCGCCGGAGGCGTGCTGTCCCTGGCTGCCGTGGCAACCCATGCAGCCGCCCATGTTGTAGGCGCCGCCGCCATAGAACATGTTCTTGTGAATGCCCGTGCCACCGAACTGGGACTCGTAGTCGCTGTTGACACCGGTATAGCCGCTGCCGACCAGGCCACCGCTAAACAGCTGCAGCGGGCGATTGGTTTCCACGACGATATTCGCGAGGTGATAGCTGGCCGGGTTCCGACCCGTGTACGGATCGTTGGTCTTGTAGACGCCGGCGTAGTCCTTGTCGACCGCCTCGAAC
>NZ_JBFUIT010000532.1:0-1544 GCF_056401735.1 Luteibacter sp. P4_D7_3 | reverse complement strand
CCGATGCCCTCTTCGACGCCCTCACCGACCACCCCTGCGACGTCGTCGTCACCGACTTCTCCATGCCCGAAGGCAGCCAGCCCGACGGCATGCCGATGATCCGCCGCATCCGCGCCCTTCGCCCGGACACCGGCATCGTCGTGCTCACCATGCTGTCCAATCCCGCCATCCTGCGCACCCTGCTGGACGTGGGCGTGGCTGCCATCTTCGACAAACGGACCAGCCTCCGCGATGTCCCGGTGGCAGTGCACGCGGCGGAGGTCGGACGCTCATACCTGAGCCCGGCCGTTCGGCGCCTGTTCCACGAAGCGGATTGCGCAGACAACGCCGACGACCTCGCCACGCGGCTGTCGCCACGTGAGGTAGAGGTGTTACGCGCCTATGCGCAGGGATACGGACTGGTGGACATCGCCGCCTCGATGGGACGCAGCCTGAAGACCATCAGTCGACAGAAACGCTCGGCCATGGCCAAGCTGGGCCTCATCAACGACGCCCAGCTCTACCAGTACCTGGCAGGCGTCCGCGCCGGCATGCTCGAGGACTGGTCGCCGGCGATCGAGGCGGCGGCCAGTCTGCGATTCTTCGCGCTGTAGCGCCTGCTCAGGCGACCAGGCGGCCGGAGGCCACCAGTTCGCACATCAGGCGCACGTCGCCGTCCATCGCGCGGTCGCGCTGCATAAAGGCGATGTGCTCGCGCAGGGTAGACAGGGCGGCACGCACCGCGACGCCGCCATGGAAATCCTCGGCGCGCGCCAGCGCATCCATGAGCGCCCGCACTTCGCTCTCGAAACGTGCGTAGTGCGGCGAATCGCTGCGCGGCGCGCCGTTGATCTTCGCCGCCAGGGCTTCCCAGTCGCCACGATGGGCCAGGGTCCGCGCGGCGTTGAGCATGTCCTGGCGGTATTCCAACGCCTGCGCGGCCGTGTACAACTCCATCGCAAGCACGTGGCCGAGGTCTTCGGTCATTTCGAGAACGTGGCGTGCCTCGTTGGCACCCATGGACACGTGGTCCTCCGCGTTGGCACTGGTCGGCACGGAGTAAACCGAGGCCGGGTGCGCGCGCGTCGCGAGGTCGTTGACCAAGGCCGCCGCGGTGTACTGCACGATCATGAAGCCGGAATCGGTCGCGTCCTCGTTGCCGATGAGGAACGCCGGCAGGCCATCGTTATTGGCCGGGTCGACCAGCTTCGCGGTGCGGCGTTCGGAAATCGAGGCGAGCACGGGAATCGCTGCCTTCACGTAACTCATCGCCAAGGCGAGCGGCATGCCGTGGAAATGGCCGGCCGAGATCACCTGGTCTTCGATCACCTGGGCATTCTCGGCGTCCGGGAAGACCAGCGGGTTGTCGGTGACCGCATTCAGTTCGATGTCGAACACGCGGCAGGCCTGCTCCCAGGCATCGCGAACGGCGCCGTGCACCTGCGGCGCGCAACGCAGGCAGTACGCATCCTGCGGCTGGTGCTTCTTGCCGCCCTTGAACGGAAGGAAGCGCGAGTAGAACGCTTCCTTGCCATGGCGCTGGGTGGCAGGGACCCAGTCCCAGC
>NZ_JBFUIT010000531.1:0-1559 GCF_056401735.1 Luteibacter sp. P4_D7_3 | reverse complement strand
GTGTATGTCCGTCCGCCCAGGATTTCACACCGTGACGACACGCCGACCAGCTACATCGAAATATCCCCCTTCCCGCGCCATCCGACCACCCAAGGAGCCTGACGATGAAGCTTCGTCCCACCCTCCTGGCTCTCGTAGCCACCGTCATGGCGCTGCCCGCCATGGCCAAAGACGTCACGCTGCTCAACGTGTCCTACGACCCCACGCGCGAGCTCTACAAGGCGGTGAATACGGCCTTCGCAGCCGACTGGAAGGCGAAGCATGGTGACAACGTCACTATCCAGATGTCCCATGGCGGCTCAGGAAAACAGGCGCGCGCTGTTGTCGACGGCTTGCCCGCCGATGTCGTGACACTCGCACTGGCCTATGACGTCGACGCCGTGGCCGACCGCGGCCTGCTGGGCAAKGACTGGCAAACGCGCCTGCCAGACAACGCCTCCCCCTATACGTCGACCATTGTCTTCCTGGTTCGCAAGGGCAACCCGAAGGCCATTCGCGACTGGGGCGACCTCGTCAGGGACGGGGTCCAGGTCGTCACTCCCAACCCCAAGACATCCGGCGGCGCCCGCTGGAACTTCCTCGCTGCCTGGGGTTACGCGCTCAAGTTGCCCGGCGGCACCGATGAGAAGGCCAGGGCCTTCGTCAAGACGCTCTTCCAGCACGTGCCCGTGCTCGACACGGGAGCACGAGGCGCCACGACGACGTTCACCCAGCGCGGCATCGGCGACGTTCTGGTTGCCTGGGAAAATGAAGCGCTGCTGGCGAAGAAGGAGGCCGGCGGCGACCAGTTCGATATCGTCATTCCGTCCATCACGATCCTCGCCGAACCACCGGTGGCTGTTGTCGACAAGAACGCCGCAGAGCGCGGCACCCGTGAGGTCGCAGACGCCTACCTGAAGTTCCTCTACTCCCCGCAGGCCCAGGACATCGAAGCGCGCAACTTCTACCGCCCCCGCTCGCCCGACGTCGCCGCGAAGTACGCCGCGCAGTTTCCGCAGGTGAAGACCTTCACCCTGGCCGAGGTGTTCGGCGACTGGCGCAAGGCGCAGGCGAAGTTCTTTGCCGATGGCGCCATCTTCGACCAGATCGGCCCGGGCAACTGACCATGCGCCGAAGGGTTTTGCCCGGCTTCGGATTGAGCCTCGGCTTTGCCGTCACCTACCTTGGCCTCATTGTCCTGCTGCCCCTCGCGGCCCTTGCATGGAAGGCGTCGGATGTCGGTTTCGCCGGCATCCTCAAGCTGCTCGCATCACCCCGCACGCTGGCGGCGCTCAAGCTGAGTTTCGGTGGGGCGCTGCTGGCGGCGGGCATCAATGTCGTGGTCGGCCTGATGGTGACTTGGGCGCTCGTCCGCTATCGCTTTCCCGGCCGGCGCATTCTCGACGCGCTCATCGACCTGCCCTTCGCACTGCCCACCGCCGTGGCCGGTATTGCGCTGACAGCCATCTATGCGCCTAACGGCTGGTTCGGCCGCTGGCTGGTGCCGCTCGGCATCCAGGTGGCTTATACCCCGCTTGGCGTCCTCCTAGCGATGGTGTTTGTCGGTTTCCCTTTTGTCG
>NZ_JBFUIT010000530.1:0-1565 GCF_056401735.1 Luteibacter sp. P4_D7_3 | reverse complement strand
GGCCACGGCGGCCGCGCTGTCCCAGGTTGGAGCTCGCTTACCCCAGGTCGACCTGACCAAACAGCCAGGCCGAATTCGTACCGATCCCACCACCGCCGCCGTCATGTCGCAGATCGGCGTGTCTGCCAATGCGACAGGAAGCGCTCCGGCGCAAGCGCCGCAACAGGCGGGTGATCCCAATATCTTCGTACCCCAGGTCCGCGGCCCGCGTGACGCCGCGCCCACCCAGGGAACCGCCACACCGGTCGTCCAGCCTGGCCCACGCCAGGACCCCGCCGATCTACGCAACGGAGGCAGCGATGGCGCCTTCGTGTTCTGACCTCATGCCACCCCTACACGTGACGGAGTCCCTGCCTCGTCACGTCGGCCTTCGGGCCACCGCAACCCGGGTCCGCGCCGCGGCCCCGTCCTTCGTCCGGCGGCGTCTGCCGTCTCTATCTGAACTGTAAAGAGGAACCTCGTGATGGCCCTGCCCTCTCTGTCCAAGGCGTTTGCCACGTCCAAGAAGCCGCTGATGAACGCCATCGGCACGTTCGCCCTTGTGGCCGCCCTGATGATCCCGAGCCTTGCGCTCGCGCAGGTCGGCGAGACCGGCACCAAGGTGTGCGGCTTCTTCCAGGACATCAACTCATTGCTCAACGCTGCATCCATYGTCGTCGTGACGATCGCGGTGATCTTCTCCGGCTATGGCATCGCCTTCGCGCACAAGCGCATCGCTGACGTGGCTCCGGCCCTGATCGGTGGTGTGATGATCGGCGCAGCGGCTCAGGTCGCCAAGATGGTCGTGGGCGGCAACGGCAGTGGCAGTGGCGCCTCGGCATGCACCCAGAGCAGCGGCGGCAGCAGCACCGCCGGCCTGCTAATCGATGCCATGAACGTAGCGATGCACTTCATCCATATCCATGCATAAGAACGCGCTATTTCGCGGCTGCACCCGACCGCCCATGTTCATGGGCGTGCCTTATATCCCTTTCTTCATGGGTGCAGGCACGGGTCTGTTGTTGGCGATGTACTTCAACTTCTGGTTCCTGCTGCTCATTCCCGTATCGGTCTTCGTGATGCGCCAGATGGCACGTCGCGATGAAATGATCTTCCGGCTGCTCGCGCTACGCCTGAGGTTCAAGACGCTGGTGCGAAATGTGCCCGAGCACGACGGAATGTGGGTGTTCACGCCGAACAACTACCGCGACGCGTCCAAGGAAAAGAAGCGCAAGTAAGGACAGCCGCCCTGGCACACCGTGCCAGGGCCTTCCCGTTCACCCGGTACCGACGACAATGTTCACTCCAGACGCTCCCATCTCGACGCACATCACCCTATCCACCCACGTCTCGCCTTCGGTGGTGAAGACCAGGGGTGGCGACTTCCTGTTGACCTGGCGTCTTGGCGGATTGCCCTTCGTCGGTCGCGAGGAGTGGGAGCTGGAGCACCGTCACAACAGCTTCAATCGCATGCTGCAAACGCTGCGTGCACCCGACTACACGAACGTGGCGTTCTGGGTCCACGATATCCGTCGGCGCCGTGGCATTCGTAACAAGTCGAAGTTTGGCGAGGCGTTCAACCAGAC
>NZ_JBFUIT010000529.1:0-1570 GCF_056401735.1 Luteibacter sp. P4_D7_3 | reverse complement strand
GGACGTTGCCGCGTGGGCAACTGATCGCCCACCAGGGCGCGGAACGGCTCCATCGACACGTTGATGGACGCATCCAGGATCCACAGCAAGCCGGCGGCCATCCACAACGCCGGCGTGTTCGGCATCCACAGCAGCGCAAGCGAGGCGAACACGGCTCCGGCCAGAAAGTACGGCCGGCGTCGGCCCAGGCGGTTCCAGGTCCGATCGGAATAGTGACCGACGATCGGTTGCACGATCAGTCCCGTCAGCGGCGCGGCGATCCACAGGGTGGGAATGTCGTTTACGTTCGCGCCCAATGTCTGGAATATCCGACTGACATTCGCGTTCTGCAGGGCGAGGCCGAACTGGAGGCCCAGAAAGCCGAAGCACATGTTCCATATCTGCCAGAACGAAAGCGCCGATCTCTGTGTCATTGGCGCGTGCTCAGCACGCACGCAGCGGGTCTGCACTGTGGTTGATCCAGGTCATGGGTACTTCCTCCAGCAACAGTTATGTCATGACCTTGCGCATCCCGCATGCTGCGGGCGCAGCATCGAGGCCCTTTGTCGCCCTTGTAAAGGAGAGGGCTCTGACGGCATAGTCAATCGACAGCGTGACAACAACGGAGAATCCATGCGGGTACGTCTCGAAGATGTGGCGCGCGAAGCGGGCGTATCGCCCAAGACGGTGTCGCGCGTGCTCAATGACGAGGCCAACGTGACCGACGCCACGCGTGAGCGTGTGCGTGCTGCCATGGAGGCAATGGACTATCGACCGCATCCGTCGGCGCGCAGTCTGGCAGGAAATCGCTCGTTCCTGGTAGCGATGCTGTACGACAACAACGACAACCCGTCCTCGACGTATCTGGCAGAAATCCAGGATGGCGTGCTCGAGGCCTGTGACGCGCATCGCTACAGCATGATGGTGCGACCACTGCGCATGCGCGATGGCGATTTTATCCGCCGCCTGGACACGCTGATTTCCGACCACCATCCCGACGGCGTGGTGCTGACGCCACCGATTACCGACTATGCGCCACTGCTGAAACGCCTGCGTGAGCACAAGGTGCCCTATGCCAGTGTGTCGCCATTGCGGCGCGGCAAGACCCTGGGCGTGACCATGGACGAGCAGCACGCCGCGCGTGCGATCGTCGAGCATCTGCTGGAGCTGGGCCATCGGCGCATCGCTCACGTGATCGGCATCGCCAATCACGGTGCCAGCCGCTGGCGGTTGGCAGGCTATCGCGAGGCGATGGAAGCCGCGGGTCTGCCGGAAGATCCGGATCTGGTAGTGCAGGGCGCTTTCACCTTCGGCTCGGGTGTGGAGGCGGCACGGCAGCTGTTTTCACTCGCCGAGCGACCGACGGCAGTGTTCGCGGCCAACGACGACATGGCCACCGGCGTGATGTGGGCGGCCGGTGAGTATGGCCTGAAGGTGCCGCTTGACCTGTCTGTCTGTGGCTTTGACGATACGCCCCTGTCACGCCAGCTCTGGCCGGCACTCACCACCATCCAGCAGCCCAGCCGCGAGATGGGAAAGATCGCGGCGGAGCAGTTGCTGACCGAGCTACGCGGCCACGGCACCGGTCGAC
>NZ_JBFUIT010000528.1:0-1571 GCF_056401735.1 Luteibacter sp. P4_D7_3 | reverse complement strand
ACACAGAACCGTCACGAACCACCGTCAACAACAGCTGCCCCCCAACCAACCCACGCCCCACCGGCAACGCCTTCACCGACGCCACCCTTCTCTGCTGAATCCCCACAACAATATCCCCATCCTTCAACCCAGCTCCCGCCGCGGCCGACCCACGCTTCACCCCACTCAACACCACACCGAACGCCCCCGCCGCTTTCTGCTCCGCCGTGAGATCGCTCAGCGTCACCCCGGCCAGCCGCGGATCCACCTTCCCGCCATCTAACGATGCAATCGCCACCGCGGCAATCGTCGCCTCCACATCGCGAGAGGCTCCCTCGCGCTGCACCGCCAGCTTCACCTTCGCGCCCAGCGGCAGCAGGCCCTCCGTATTGCGCACATCCTGTGCCGAGCGCACCGGTTTCCCATCGATGGCGGTCAGCACATCACCCGTCTGCAGCCCCGCGCTCTCCGCCGGGGAGCCCTCGTTGATCCGCGTGACCACCGCCCCGTTAGCGTCCTTCAGCCGAAGCGCCTCGGCGATGCGCGGCGTAATGTCCTGCACCTCCACGCCGAGATTCCCGCGTCGCACCTTGCCGTAAGACAGCAGCTGCTTCATCACGCCGGTCGCCAGATCCGTCGGAATGGCGAAGCCGATACCGACATTGCCGCCGGACGGCGTGAAGATCATCGAGTTGATGCCGACCAGCTCGCCGCGCAGGTTCACCAGGGCGCCGCCGGAGTTGCCGGGATTGATCGAGGCGTCGGTCTGGATGAAGTTCTGGAAGCCCTTGCCCAGCCCCGACCGACCCAGCGCCGAGACCATGCCCGACGTCGCTGTCTGCCCGAGACCGAAGGGATCGCCCACGGCCACCACGAAATCACCGACACGCAACGCGGACGAATCGGCGATCGGCAGCGCCTGCAAGCGCTCCGCCGGAATCTGCAGCACCGCCACGTCCGTCTCCGGGTCGCTGCCGAGCAGCTTCGCCTTGAAGTCGCGACCATCCTGCAGCGTCACCGTGATATCGTCCGCGCCCCCGACGACATGGTGGTTGGTCAGCACATAGCCTTTATCGGCATCGATGACCACGCCCGAGCCCAGGCTCTGCTCCACGCGTTCGCGCGGGACGCCCTGGTTGCCGAACAGCTGGCGGAAGGTCGGATCGTCGAAATACGGATTGCGTGTACGCACGCGGGTCTTCGTCGAGATGTTCACCACGGCCGGCGTCACCTTGGCCAGCATCGGTGCCAGTGAAGGCATCGGCTCACCGTTGATGGACGGTGGCAGGCCGGCAAAGGCGGGCGAGGCCAGGGCAAAACCCAGGGTGGCAAGGACAGAAAAAATCGTGGTTCGCCGATAAGCGCTGGCGGTCATGCAAGAACTCCTTTTGGGTGAATTTCAAACCCTGAGACAACGATCACCGACACTTTACTTCGACCCCTTCCGGGTTTAAGGTTCACTCCGGTCGTAACCACAACATCTTGTGTTCCCAGGCTGACTTGTTACCTAGCAC
This sequence comes from Luteibacter sp. P4_D7_3, assembly GCF_056401735.1. NCBI lineage: Bacteria > Pseudomonadati > Pseudomonadota > Gammaproteobacteria > Lysobacterales > Rhodanobacteraceae > Luteibacter > Luteibacter sp. P4_D7_3. The sequence goes on along the minus strand of NZ_JBFUIT010000528.1, from coordinate 78 downwards.
TGGTGCTGCGGTTACTCAGGTTCAGGCTTCAAACCATCGTCACCAAACGCTTTTTGGGGGTCGACGAGGGAGCAAGGA
>NZ_JBFUIT010000527.1:0-1572 GCF_056401735.1 Luteibacter sp. P4_D7_3 | reverse complement strand
TCCGTGTTGAGCAGGCCCTTGCCGCCGCCGTGGCCGCCGTGGCCGCCGCGAACGTGCATCGTGGGCATCGGATTGACGCTGGGCGTCGAACCAATCGTAGTCATTTACGGTTTCCTTGCTGTGGTGGTCTTCCGTGTCAGCAATGGGCGTGCCAAGTTGGTTGGGATGGCTGTGGGGTGCGGTTGTGACGGGATGTCGGCGCTGGGGGGAGCGCTTCGCCGATGAATCGGCTCCTACAGGGGGCATATTGCGTCGGGACATTGACTTTGTGCGTCAATTTAAAGCCGGCGATTAGTTGCGTCGGGCGCAGGACACTGCGAAAAGTGCGGAAAAAATGCGACCGTCGACATGCATCGTGGCCCGAAGGTGCGGATACACCCCTAGCCACGAAGACACTAACGTGCGCGGATTCAGCCCTTGATGAAGGCGAGAAGGTCCGCGTTGATCGTATCGGCATGCGTCGTCGGCATGCCGTGCGGGAAGCCCGGATAGATCTTCAGCGTGGCGTGCTTCAACACCTTGGCGGAAAGYACGCCGGCATCCTTGTACGGAACGATCTGGTCGTCGTCACCGTGGAGGATGAGCGCGGGCTTATCGATCTTCTTCAGGTCGTCATTGAAGTCGGTTTCCGAGAACGCCTTGATGCAGTCGTAATGCGCCTTGGTGCCCCCCATCATGCCCTGACGCCACCAGTTGTCGATGACGCCCTGCGACGGTGTCGCGCCGGGGCGGTTGTAGCCGTAGAAGGGGCCGGACGGCACATCGCGGTAGAACTGCGTCCGGTTCGCCGCAAGCGCGGCGCGGAGACCGTCGAAGACCTCGATCGGCAAGCCATCGGGATTGGCAGCGTTCTTCACCATGATCGGTGGAACGGCGCTGAGCAGTGCGATCTTCGCCGTGCGCTCCAGTCCGTACTGCGCGACGTAGCGAGCGACTTCACCACCCCCGGTGGAATGCCCGATGTGCACTGCGTTGCGCAGGTCGAGGTGTTCGGTGAGCGCGGCCAGGTCAGCGGCGTAATGGTCCATATCATTGCCTTCCTCCGTCTGGCTCGAACGGCCATGCCCACGGCGGTCGGCGGCGATCACACGAAAGCCCCTGCTGAGGAAGAACAGCATCTGCGTATCCCAGTCGTCGGCCGAGAGCGGCCACCCGTGACTGAAGACCAGCGGCTGGCCCGTGCCCCAATCCTTGTAGTAAATCGTTACGCCGTCTTTCGTGGTGATCGTGCCGTCCATACAACGCTCCTGACTTAAGGGAAGCGGACGTGGCAGCGCCAACGCCCGCGGAGGTGGCGGATACACGGGGAATGTTTGTTCAACCGAAGGATGTTTTATTGAACAAAACGTTTGCACAACGTCGTTATTCGGCGCCTGACGACGGCACGTCGCGCACGACCTCGGTCAATTCGCCCGTATCGATGTTGTAGAAAAATCCGTAAACATTCACATGCGCAGGCACGCCCGGGCTGGAACGAACCAGGTCGACATCGTATTTCAGCGATGATTCGAAGTCCGAGATGCTGATACTGCCCCGGTCATATGCCCCGGAGATGTCGACGCCGTGCTCATG
>NZ_JBFUIT010000526.1:0-1578 GCF_056401735.1 Luteibacter sp. P4_D7_3 | reverse complement strand
AACTGCGTCAGCGCGTTCACGAAGCCGGCAAGGACCTCGATACGGCCGTAGCCGAAGCTGCGCTGCGCGTCGGCAGGTCGTGCGGCGAAACGCGCCCCGAGGAAGGCCAGCAACAGGGCCAGTGCATCGACCAGCATATGACCCGCATCCGCCAGCAGGGCCAGCGATCCGGAGACCATGCCTCCGGCCGCCTCCACCAGCAGCATGATCAGGGTGAGGACGAAAGCGAACAGCAGCTTCTTCTCGCTGCTCCCTTCGAAGTGGCTATGGTCGTGCGCGTGCGCCTCGCCGTGCGAGTGGCCGGCGTGGGCTTGGGAATGATCGTGTGCCATGCGCGAAGGCTAGGGAATCGTGCCGCGGTTACACAATCACGGGTGCGCGCAGGACGGGCCGTGGATGTGGCCCGCATGCTCGCTGCGGTCTACTCGCAGGTTAACGAAATGCGCCGAAGCCAGCAGGAAACCGCCGCACGTAACGAGCACGCTATGAATGATGAGCGAGTCGCTGTGCAGGAAGGTCACTCCCAGCACCAGCAGCATCAGGCCTGGCGTCGCCAGGATCAACGGCAGGCGGCGGCGATGACGGCGGAAACCGGATATGAGCGCCGCGCTGGCCAGGACGCATGCAAAAGCGACGAAGCCCGCTTCGAAACGGTGGTCGGCGAGAAACGAAAGACCGAGCACCGGAAGCAGCGCCAGCACGAAAGGCAGCGCGGCGCAGTGGATGGCGCAAAGGAACGACGCCGTCGCACCGACGCGGTCGGCGGCGTGCCACCAGCGCCGGGGCGCCTCTGAATCGACTGGGGATTCGACAGGGAGATCGGTCATGAGATGCATAGCGTGACTTCTTGGACAGGTCCAGGCAAGCAATGATACTTTATAACATTGCAGAAGCCAAGCAAATCAACGCTTTCTGTATCCGGCCCCCACACAAGGGCTACCGACAGTTCTTGCAGATGCCGTGGACTTCGAGGGTCTGGGCCTGCGGACGGAACCCCAGGGCCTTGGCCTGCGCCTCGATCAGCTCCGCGACGCGCTCGTCGCAGACCTCCTGCGCACACTGGCACTTGTCGCAGATCAGGAAGGGCACCTGATGCGATTCGGCCGGATGGTGGCAGGACACGTAAGCGTTGATGGACTCGAGCTTGTGGATGAAGCTGTTCTCGAGCAGGAAATCGAGCGCCCGGTAGACCGTCGGCGGCGCGGCGTTRCCGTGCTTCTCGCGAAGCCTGTCCAGCAGGTCATAGGCCTTCACGGGCTTGCCTGCACTGGCCACCAACTCGAGGACTTCCCGGCGCAACGGAGTCAACCGCAGGCCACGCTCATTCGAGGCGTGCTCGACCGCCGCGACGAAGCTGCGTGCGTCGTCGTGGTGCTCGTGGTCATGTCGGTGGGCGGCTTGCGTGGTCACATCGAAATCCTCGTGTGCGTCAGTCTAACATGAGGCCACGTCAACGCTTTTTCGAGCCCGGCAGCGGGGGCGGCTGGGGGCCTGCACCGGCCGGTGGCGGGGGCGGAGCCCGCGTTGGCAGGAAGGGAACGACCCAGCCGAAGGGACCCAGTACCAGCGCCCCGACGA
>NZ_JBFUIT010000525.1:0-1588 GCF_056401735.1 Luteibacter sp. P4_D7_3 | reverse complement strand
CCTATAAGAAGCTTTAGCAGTGACTAATGCAAACGGAGTCGTCCGTTCAGGTTATCGGTTAAGGTTACCTGCGCTGGCGCCCGTCCGCCGTCTCTTTTCGGGCGGCGGTCAGGGGCGTCACTCCGCAGCGATCTGCGTCGGCGCGTCGTCGTTTGCCTCGTGCAGGTCCTTGTCCTTCTTCGTCCAGAGCCTTCCGAGGAAGCGGCCAAGCCTGTCCATCTCCACGAAGATGACGGGCGTGATGAACAGCGTCAGCGCCTGGGAAACGATCAGGCCGCCGACCACCGCGACCCCGAGCGGCTGGCGCAGTTCCGACGAGGCACCGGTGCCGAGCGCGATCGGCAGCGCCCCGAGCAGGGCGCAGAAGGTCGTCATCATGATCGGCCGGAAACGCCGCACGCAGGCCTCGTGGATCGCGACGGCCGCCGTTTCTCCCTTCGAGCGCATCGTCTCCACCGCCACGTCGATCATCATGATCGCGTTCTTCTTGACGATGCCGATCAGCATCAGCAGCCCGATCAGTGCGATGATCGACAGGTCGAAACCGAACAGTTTCAGCGCCAGCAACGCTCCGAAGGCCGCAGCCGGCAGGCCCGACAGGATCGTCAGCGGGTGGATGAAGCTCTCGTAGAGCACGCCGAGGACCACATAGATGGTCAGCACCGCAGCGAGAATCAGCAGCGGCGTATTGCCCTGGCTCTGCTGGAAGATTTGCGCCGTGCCGCCATAGGAGGTGAACACGTCATTCGGCATCTGCAGCTGTGTCTTGATCTGGTCGATCGCCGCCGTCGCGTCCGAGAGCGACACGCCGGCCGGCAGGTTGAACGACACGGTCGTCGAGACCAGCTGGCCGGTCTGGTTGATGGTGACCGGCGCCGTCTGGCGCACGACCGTCGCAAAGTTCGAGAGCGGCACCAGTGAGCCGTTCGAGGACATCACCCTGACACCCTGCAGCATCTGGTCGTTCCACTGCTGGGTATTGTCGAACTCGGTGATGACGTCGTAGCTGTCGCCGGTCGACTGGATTTCGGCGGCCGTATAACCGCCGAAGGCCATCTGCAGCGTCTTGCGCAGTTGGTCGTCGGTAATCCCGAACGACGCCGCCTTTTCCGGATCGACCTTGATATTGGCTTCGATCGCGTTGTTCTGGGCGTCGGAGGTGACGTCGGTGAAATGCGTCCGGTCGGCGCGCATCGCGGTCTGAATCTTGTCCGACCATTCGCTGGTCTGCGAGGCATTCAGCGCCTGAACGACGAGCTGGTATTGGCTGGCCGTCGCGCGCCCGCCAAAGCGCAGGCTTTGCTGCGGCGTGATGAAGGTCTTCATGCCGGCGAACCTGGATGTCGCCTGCCTGAGTTCGCGCAGCGTCTGGTCGAGCGGCGGACGCTGGTCGCGGTCCTTCAGTTCCACCCAGATCGTGCCGTTGTTGAGCGAGCTGCGGCCATTGCTGCCGACGATCGAGGTGACGTGGTTGACCGCCGGGTTCTTCTGCACCGCTGTCGCCACCTGTGCCTGCAGGTCGCGCATCGCCGGATAGGAAATGTCCTCGCGGGCGCGGGTCGAGATCGTCAGGCGGCCGATATCCTCC
>NZ_JBFUIT010000524.1:0-1589 GCF_056401735.1 Luteibacter sp. P4_D7_3 | reverse complement strand
TCGCGTCACTGAACTTCAAGCGCAATTGGTCGCACTCAACATTACGGATACCCACGGACGCCCCCTGTCGCCCGATGGCAACTTCGGACCTTCGACGCAGGCTGCGGTAGAAAAATTTCAGGCTGCACATGGAATGACGGCTGACGGTATCGTAGGCCATCGAACCGAGGCGGCGCTTCAACAGGAAGTGGAGAAATCGCAGCAGGCTATTCGCTTGAGTCTTGCCGATGAACACCATCCTGGGGTCTCGATGTACCAGCAGGCGTTGGGCGGCGTGAGCTCGGTGGATCGGGAACGCGGGCGCACCAGCGATCAGGCAAGCTGCCATTTGGCCGGATCACTAACGGTGGCGGCGTGCGTCGCTGGGTTGAACCGTATCGATCATGTCGCGATGAGCGACGACGGCGCGCGCGCATATGCCATCCAAGRAGATCTCAATTCACCGTTCAAGCGGTACACCGAGGTGAACGTTGCTCACTCGGTAACCATTCCGTTGGAGCAAAGCGGAGCTGACTTCGTCAGGGCAGTGGCGGAACAGGCTCAACAACCGCCGGTCGCGCAAGCCCAACAGGAGGTGCAGCAGCAGGAAGCGCCTGCGCAACCGCACTCGATGCACCGCTAACGCGCAGGGCCGCAATCACACAGCCCTCGCTTTGCGGTCCTCGCTTTTGCCGCCAGACGCCGCAACGCCCGGTGCCGCGGTCGGGTTGCCGCTTGGGGCCGCCTGAGCTGGGCCGCTCAGTTTTCGTGCGAGCGAAGGCGTGGCTACGGCCCGCCTCGAAGAGCAGCGCCTGCGGTCCCAAGGGGCAACCCGGCCGCGGCGTCTCGCGCCCCACACGCCCGAGGCGGTGCACGCGACCTCCCACACGAGACGCGCTGCAGCTCACCTTAGCTACAATGCCGCCCATGGCCATCCAGACCCCCACCCGCAAGACCCTCCCGATCGAAGTGCGCGGCAGCGCCAGCCAGCCGCTCGGCATGAGCGCCGCGCAGTTTCTGCGCGACTACTGGCAGAAGCGACCGTTGCTTATCCGCAACGCCTTCCCGGACTTCCAGCCGCCGATCCAGCCCAATGACCTCGCCGGCCTCGCCTGCGAAGAGGGCGTGCTCGCCCGTCTCATCATTCATGACGAGAAACGCGACCGCTGGACCGTCAAGAGCGGCCCCTTCGAGGAAGCCGAATTCGGCAACACGCCTAAGCGCGACTGGACCCTCCTGGTCCAGGACGTCGACAAGTGGGACAACGACGTAGCCGGCCTGCTGGAGTCCTTCTCGTTCCTGCCCAGCTGGCGCGTGGACGACGTGATGATCTCGTACGCCGAGGACGGCGGTGGCGTCGGCGCCCATGTCGACCAGTACGACGTCTTCCTGCTCCAGGGCATCGGCCAGCGCCATTGGGCGATCAGTGATGACCCGGATGCCCCGCTCGACTTCCGCACCGATGTCGAACTCAAGCAGCTCAAGGAGTTCCTGCCCACCCACGAGTGGCTGCTCGAACCCGGTGACATGCTTTATCTCCCCCCGGGCGTGCCCCACGACGGCATCGCCCTCGGCGACTGCATGACCCTGTCCGTCGGCATGCGCGCGCC
>NZ_JBFUIT010000523.1:0-1590 GCF_056401735.1 Luteibacter sp. P4_D7_3 | reverse complement strand
GTACATGGTGGCCGCGTTGGGGAGCAGATCGTAGCTGTCGCCGAACGTCGCCCGCGCCATGTGTGCAGGAGTGAACTGGCGCGTCGCCATGTATTGCTCGTAGGGCATTTTTGACTGCTTTGCGATGATCTGAGCCAGCAGTACATAGTTGGTCTGGTTGTAAGTGAAACGTTCTCCGGGGGCTGCGGCCATCGGGAGCCGTTGCACCGCCTGCCAGGCGTCGGCTTCGGAGCCTCCGCCGAGCAAGCCTTGCTCATCGAGGATATCCGGCAGCCCCGACGTGTGCGCCAGGAGTTGGCGCACACGGATGGGGCGCCATGCTTCAGGCAAGCCGTCGAGGTAGCGCGAGATCGGGGCATTCAGATCCACCAGGCCTGCCTCGGCCAGCTGCATCATGGCTACGCCGGTAAACGATTTCGTCGCCGAGTTGAGTGGAAATAGAGTGGTCTTAGTGGCGGGAACACGATTCTCGACGTTTGCCCAGCCATAACTCTCAGACAGCACAACGCGATCGCCTTTGATCACGGCGATCTGCATGCCGGGGATGCGCTCCTTCGCCATTGTTTCCTTCACCCGTTGCCTGGTCAGGTCGTTCGCCTGGTCCAGCGAGGTTGCCGTTGCCTGAAAAGCACAAAGGAGCAGGAGGGCGGCAGCGGCAAACGTGGTGAACCGTTGGATTCGAGGCAAGGCGAATTCTCCTGGGGTGCGGGACGAGCCAACCCGTTGGATGCTGTGACATGGCGGAGGGTTTAGAGCACCTGACACTCGCCATCCTGGCCGAACCGTAGGCGCGCGCTTTGTATCCCAATGTGTCCGGATGAGGCCTCGACACACTCGGAGACGTTTCAGCGCGCCGCTGGACACAGTCGAGACAATGTTTTTTGGTCTCCTAGCTACGTCCAACGAGCTGAGAAACGTCCATGCATAGCAACATAAAACTCCGTAGCCGGAGCCTGGCAGGCGCGACCGCCCTGGCGCTCCTTGTCGGCGCATCGAGCAGTGCGCATGCGCAATCTGCGCCCCCGTCGCCGGCCCAGGCAGCCACAACGTCGTCCGCATCGCCCGACCCGTTGGGCCCGTTGAAGCATGTCCACGCCGGCGTGCTGGACGTTGCCTATGCCGAGCTGGGTCCTGCGGATGGCCCGGTCGTGATCCTCCTGCATGGATGGCCTTACGACATTCACAGCTATGATGAGGTCGCGCCGGCGCTGGCGGCGAAAGGGTATCGCGTGCTTATCCCCTATGCGCGCGGTTACGGCGAAACCCGCTTTCTCTCCGCCAGCACCCTGCGAAATGCCGAGCCTGCTGCCCTGGGTCAGGACGTCATCGACTTCATGGACGCGCTGCACATCAAGTGCGCGGTCTTTGGTGGTTTCGATTGGGGTGCACGCTCGGCGGATATCGTCGCGGCGTTGTGGCCGGAGCGAGTGAAAGCGCTGGTGAGCGTGAGTGGCTACCTGATCGGCAGCCAGGAAGCGGGCAAGACGCCATTGCCACCCAAGGCCGAATACCAGTGGTGGTACCAGTATTACTTCACCACCGAGCGTGGTCGCCTCGGCTACGAGCAGAACCATCACGACTTCGCCAAAC
>NZ_JBFUIT010000522.1:0-1612 GCF_056401735.1 Luteibacter sp. P4_D7_3 | reverse complement strand
CTGGTCGCCGTCCGGCATGACCCCTTGGCCAAGGCCTTCTACGAGCAACTCGTCCGCCGTGGAAAGAAGAAGCGCCAAGCCCTCACGGCGGTCATGCGTAAGTACCTGACAGGCCTGTGGGCCTGTCTGCAGAACAACGAGAACTTCGATACCTCGAAGCTCTTCAGCCCTGAACACCTCAAGAACGCTTGACGGCCAAGAGAGTATCTACAAGTGCGTCAAGCTCACTTCCCTTGCTGCGAACGAAGCAGATCGCGGATTTCCGTCAGCAGTACAACGTCGGCCGCCGGCGCAGCCGGGGCTTCTTCCTCGCGACGGGTGAGGCGGTTGATCGCCTTGACCACGACGAAGATCGCGATCGCGACGATCAGGAACTGAATGAGTACGTTGATGAAGACGCCGTACTGGATCGCGACCTCGGCTTTCTTGGCAACCGCATCGGCGGGCTTGAGCACCCACTTCCAGTCGGAGAAATCGATGCCACCGATCAACCAGCCGATGGGCGGCATGATGATGTTGTCGACGAGCGAGGTAACGATCTTGCCGAATGCCGCACCGATCACGACACCGACCGCCAGGTCGACGACATTACCGCGTAGAGCGAATTTCTTGAATTCCGCGACGAAACTCATCGGTCTTTCTCCTTATTGGCTGAACGTGGAACGTTGGAAACTAGCGGGACGGATGTCGGCACTTCGCGAAGTCAGCTGACGCGGCCTTCGAGCGTCGCAACGCCGTCGAGGGTCGCACGGAACGTGTCGCCGCGCACGAGGGCGGAGACGCCTGCCGGCGTGCCGGTGTAGACGATGTCGCCGGCCTTCAGTTCGAACAGCTTCGACAGCGCACTGAGGATGGCGGGCACGTCCAGGAGCATGTCGCCCAGCATGGCCTCCTGGCGCAGTTCGCCGTTGATCTCCAGCGCGATACGGGTGGACGAGGTCGGTGTGACTTCCGACGCCGGGACCAGGGCCGAGATCGGGGCTGAATGGTCGAAGCCCTTGGCGACGTCCCACGGTGCGCCCTTGGCCTTGGCCTGCGCCTGCAGGTCGCGGCGGGTCAGGTCCAGGCCGACGCCGTAGCCCCAGACCAGCTTGCCGGCCTGCTCGACGGAAAGGTCCGAACCGCCGGCACCCAGGGCCACCACCATTTCCACTTCGTGGTGGAGATCGCTGGTTGCCGAGGGGTAGGGCACGTCGGCGCCGTCGGTGACGATGGCATCGGCCGGCTTGGTGAAGAACATCGGGTTCGACATGTCGACCGACGCGCCCATTTCACGGGCATGGTCGGCGTAGTTTCGGCCGATGCAGAAAATACGGCGGACCGGGAAACGCGCAGTCTGGCCGAGGACGGGGATGCTCGGCTGGGCCGGCGCGGGGATGATCGTATTCATCCCATCAGGTTAGCAGGTGACACCTGTCACGGCAGATGACTGATGGGCGGAAGTGGTGCAGCGTCGCCTCGGGTCGCATGATCCTGCCATCAGGTGGGACCGCAGGGGACAGAGGGAAGCATGAATTCGAACGCCGAGCTGCTGAGGCAGCTGAAGATCGATAAATCGCACAAGGAAGCCCACGGGCTGAAGATCGATAAATCGCACAAGGAAGCCCACGGG
>NZ_JBFUIT010000521.1:0-1612 GCF_056401735.1 Luteibacter sp. P4_D7_3 | reverse complement strand
CTGTTGGTGCCTGAAGGTGAGCCAGCGTGGGAGGCGAAGCTGCGACACGTCTATCTCGCGGGGAGCATTGCGCATCTCGACATCTATGTTGCGGACATCGATCAGACGCTCGAGGTCGATGTGGCGAGCGAGGATCTAGGGAGGTTGGCGCTTGTACCCGGAGCCGTGTTGCGGATTGCCCCGACGGCGCTTGTCGCCTTTCCTCTTGGTGACGGACCTGACACGCTCCCGGTTATTGGGGAACGCTGGGTCATGAGACGACCCAGCGTGGTCTAACGGCGAGCGCACTCGTGTAGCCATCAGCGACGTCCAATCGCTCATTGCGGTGGTTATAACGATATCGTCAAATTGCACGAATGCGTTGCTCACTCGACCAACAGCTCAAAAACTTTAGCGATTTTCTTCAGACCAAGGTCGCGCTTTTCCCTCTTGCATTGCCAAGATGAAAGTGCGAGATTCGCCGCGTCCAGACAGGGGCAACTTGGGCACGTGGTAGACGCATCGCCACATTGAAGAACGCGACTTGCTCGAATGTCGAGCAAGTGCATGGACGGTTCACGGAGACCCATTGTGACGAAGCCTTTAGGGCTATGGCAGCTATGCCTGGTCATTGCCGCGCTCGCTTTCGTGCCTGCGGTGCACGCTGCACAGGACACCGTCTACTTTGCAGGCATCGCCTTTACCGGTGACGCATCGGACACGACGCACGAATTTCCTCACCTGAGCCGCCTCCTCGATAGCGCGACTGCCAAACAGGTGAACGCGGGAATTCGTCACCAGATCGACAGCCACCCCGGCCCGACCCACGTCAGCTTCGACCAGCTTGGCTCCATTAAAGATGCGAGCAACGCAACCGCCCTCGCCCTCGCAGTCGATCGCGAAACCACGTCGGTCGAACACGTGGGCGGCCTCTACAAGATCCGACTGGAGATTTCAGCGCAGGTCCTGTTCTTCGACTTCAAGGAACGGCAGGTTCTCGGCGGTCTGCCGCTCGTTCTGGACTATGTGGACGTCAAGGCCTCCGCACCCTCGGATGCCGATATCGATGCCGGCTTCAGCGGCATGATGCTGGATACGACATCGCCGAGCGGGCTATCGGCGCAATTCGCCGCCGCTCTGGCTCGCGCACAAGTGCCCAACGCCGCCACACGCCATCTACGCGTTACCAACGTGACACTGGCCGACAAAAGCAAGGAATACCTGCGCCAGTACGCGCCGACGGTTAACGAAACCGCGTTCCGCACGCAGGTGGCGCAAGAGTTCGGTAAGTACCTCTCATCCAATCAGAAGCTGGCAATCCTCCCGTATCGATCGAACCGCGCCATCGGCTCGAACATGGCGGCACGATTCGTGGAAGGTGACGCGTACGACTTGAAGATCTCCGAGGCTGACTACGAAGTCTCCCTCGACATCGCCGGTTTCAAGAAGGTTGAGCAGGGCAGCAACAACGTCAACACCGTCTACATCTACGGTGCATTCGTAGATGTCACCGTACGCGAACCTCTTTCAGGCAAGGTCTACTTCCAGCAGCGCATCAAACAAGGCGCAACCAAGGAAGTGCCAGTTACGCAGACATCCGTCGACGACTGGGCCGCTTCCTACGAATCCCTGC
>NZ_JBFUIT010000520.1:0-1635 GCF_056401735.1 Luteibacter sp. P4_D7_3 | reverse complement strand
TCCTGGTACGGTGCGCTGATCCGCCAGGAAGCCGCGCTCGCACGGCACGCCGGTGTGATACGGGACGAGCGAGGCCGGATCGACGCCGGCCAGCTCGTCCCATTGGTCTTCGAACGGAATGAATCGCTGCATGACAGGCTTCCTCCACGGGATCGGCGCACATTGCGTGGCCTCGGGGACTATGGAAGCAGGCTTTCCTGCCTTATTACTGACCGAATGGGGCGAAACGATGTCAGCCCCATCGCGGCGATCGGGACGGTAAGGCTCCTACACTATCAGTCGATCTCGACCATTTCGAAGTCGTCTTTGGTCACACCGCAGTCCGGGCAGGTCCAGGTATCCGGGATATCTTCCCAGCGGGTGCCGGGCGCGATGTCCTCTTCGGGAAGGCCCAGGGCTTCGTCATAGATAAAGCCGCAGACGACGCACATCCATTTGCGAAGGGTGGTTTCGGTGCTCTGGCTCATGGTTTTGCGTACTGTCGTGAATCTGAGAAGTCACCCATTCTGTCACCCTCCGGCGCAACGAGGCTAGCGCGCTAGCCGTCACCCCCAAGGATTCCCATGAKTACCCTCCTCCGAACCCGACTCCGCGGCCAGGGCGTCTATGCCATCACGGACGGGCCCCGCGACGACCTGTTTGCGGCTGTCGAGGCCGCCCTCGCCGGGGGCATCCGCCTCTTGCAGTACCGGGACAAGACCAAGGACGCCAGGCGCCGCCTGGCCGAGGCCACTGAGCTGGCGACCATGTGCGCACGTTACGACGTCCCCCTGGTGGTGAACGACGACGTGCCGCTCGCCCTCGAAGTCGGTGCCGGCGTGCACCTGGGCCGGGAGGATGTCTCCATCGCCGAGGCCCGGGCCGCGCTCGGCGCGGACGCCATCATCGGCGCATCCTGCTACGGCTCGATCGACCGTGCCCGTCAGCTGCAGGCCGAAGGGGCCGATTACCTGGCCCTGGGCGCCATGTACCCGTCGACCACCAAGCCGCACGCCCCGGTCGTGGCACACGACGTATTGACGCAGGCGAAGGCCCTGGGCCTTCCCGTCGTGGCGATCGGTGGCATCACCCCCGACAATGGGCGGGTGCTGATCGACGCCGGCGCCGATTACCTGGCCGTGGTGTCCGCGATTTTCGCGGCCGCTGACATCCAGACGGCCGCCCGGCAGTTCGCCGACCTATTCGACCCACGCCCCGGAATCATTCGATGACCACGAACCATGACCTCTTCGCCCGTGCCCAGAAGCTGCTGCCCGGCGGTGTGAACTCACCCGTGCGCGCGTTCCGGTCCGTCGGTGGCGAGCCGTTCTTCACCGAGCGGGCCGACGGCGCCTATCTGTGGGACGTGGAGGGTAAGCGCTACATCGACTATGTCGGCTCATGGGGCCCGATGATCGTCGGCCATAACCACCCGGACGTGCGCGAGGCCGTGGAGCGCGCCATCCGGAAGGGCCTGTCGTTCGGCACGCCCTGCGCGGCCGAAGTGACCATGGCCGAGACGATCGTCTCGCTCATCCCTTCCGTGGACATGGTGCGCATGGTCAATTCGGGCACGGAAGCCACCATGTCGGCCATTCGTCTTGCCCGTGGCGCGACCGGTCGCTCGAAAATCGTGAAGTTCGAAGGCTGCTACCA
>NZ_JBFUIT010000519.1:0-1648 GCF_056401735.1 Luteibacter sp. P4_D7_3 | reverse complement strand
GTACTAAACACACCGCCCGGCGCTTGAGCGCCGGGTCGATCGGTCGATATCCCATGATTCACCTCGGTAGGGATTTTGCTCCTACATGGGTGTCCAGGAAAATTAGACCACCGCAAATCGGCTCCTACAGAAAGACTGTTACCGCCCTGTGCCGGCTACGCCGCGGCGCACCATGACGCTCGACATTTCAACCCGCAAGGATTGGTTACAATCGGCTCACGGGCAGGGGACGACGTCCCCAAAGGGAGTAAGTGAGCATGCGTTATGAGAAAGGTCACAAGGAGCAGACTCGGCAGAAGATCGTCGAGGCCGCGTCCGAGCGTTTTCGCGCCGACGGTATCGATGCCGTCGGCGTGGTCAGTCTGATGAACGATGTCGGCCTGACCCAGGGTGGTTTCTACAACCACTTCGGGTCGAAGGAAGACCTCGTTCGGGAGAGCGTCGCCAACGGCGCCACGAGTGCGGCCGAGAGGATGGCCGCGCGCATCGCCGCCTCACGGGGCGAGGGATATCGGACCCTGGTCAACGGCTACCTGTCGGCAGAGCACCGCGACCATCCGGAAACGGGGTGCGTCGCCGCGGCGCTGTCCGCCGAGATGGGCCGCCGGCCGGTCGAGACCCGCGCCGCCTTCACCGAGGGCTTCGGCGAAATGGTGGAGGTCATTGCCGGCACCCTGCCGGACGCCGTGCGTGGCAAACGCCGCCGCACGCTGTCGATGGCCGTGTTCGCCTCGATGGTCGGTTCGCTGTCGCTGTCGCGTGCCGTTGCCGAGCCGGCCTTGTCGGATGAGATCCTGGCACTCGGCCGACAGTCCGCGCTGGAACTGATCGAAGCCGGCTGATTCCCCGACCGGGGACGGCGGCTTGCCTATACGGGCCGTCGTCCTCACGGTCCCTCGCGGCGGTTTTGTCCAAAAAATGTCCCTTTCGACGGACCGCACAACGCTCCATTCGGCGTAACCTGACAGCCTGCTTGTGGATCAGCCAATGGGGCCTCCGGGTTCCACCAGCCGAGGGACGACCATGGTTACGTTGCGCGTGAATGGTGAAGATCGACAGGCTGACGTCCCACCCGATATGCCGTTGCTCTGGGTGCTTCGCGACGTGATCGGATTGACCGGCACCAAGTTCGGTTGCGGTATCGCGCAATGCGGCGCGTGCACAGTGCACATCGATGGCCAGCCGATCCGCTCCTGCCAGATGCCGGTGTCGGCCGTCGGTAATCGCGCCGTGACGACCATCGAAGCGATCGGGCTGACGCCCGAAGGCGCCAAGGTGCAGCAGGCCTGGCTCGCCGTCGACGTCGTGCAGTGCGGCTACTGCCAGTCGGGGCAGATCATGTCCGCGGCAGCGCTGCTGGCGCGCACACCGAACCCGACCGATCGGGATATCGACACCGCCATGGCCGGCAACATCTGTCGCTGCGGCACGTACGTGCGTATTCGCGAGGCCATCAAACAGGCCGCGACGGGGCAACCCCAGGGCCTGCAGGTCGTCGTCGACGGGAGTGCCGCATGAAGACGCGCACACCCCCCGGCGCCGAAGTCGACAGCGGTCGCCGCGCCGCGATGAAGCTCGCCGGTGGCGGCCTCGCCGTCGCCTTCCTGTGGACGGCGGGCCTTGGTCCCGCCGTCGCCCAGATGAATCC
>NZ_JBFUIT010000518.1:0-1652 GCF_056401735.1 Luteibacter sp. P4_D7_3 | reverse complement strand
TGACAGCGCTCCTTGGTTCCTGTCATTCTCGCCCAAGATCCGGCGCGGTCGCGGCACCACGCACAGGCAGCAGGGAAACAGGGGCACGACGAATGACAAAGCGAATTCTGGCCGCGCTGGCGGCGATCGGCTGCCTCGGCTCGGCAGCAACGGCGTGGGCGAACGAGACGCCTACCAGGCCGCTGGTGACTGACCCGGCATACCTGGGCCCTGTCCGGCTCKTCGACATCGGAGGCAGGCGCCTCAATCTCTATTGCCGCGGCACGGGTTCGCCCGCCGTCATTTTCGATGCGGGAGGGAACGATACGACGATTGCGTGGGCGCTGGTGCAACCGGCTATCAGCAAGACGCACACGACCTGCTCCTACGACCGCGCAGGGCTTGGCTTCAGCGACGCCTCCGATCGTCCAGGCACGTCGGGGAACGACGTCGACGATATCCACAAGGCCCTGCAGGCGGCGCATATCAAGCCACCGTATCTACTGGTGGGGCATTCCTCCGGTGGCATGGCGGTCCGTGTCTTCGCGGATCGGTATCGTGATGAAGTGGTGGGCATGGTCATCGTCGACGGCTCGCATGAGGACCAGGTGAGCCGCGCGAAGGCACGAGAGGCGCTCGAGGCCAGCGAGATGCCGGCGCTGGCGAAGCACGATGTTCCAGCAGACCCACACTGCGTTGATGCGGCCAAAAGTGGCGCGATTCCCAAGGACTCTCCCGCCTTCGCGCCCTGCGTCGGCGAGATGTATCCCGGAGTGGACCAGGCGATTACCGAGGCGACCTTCAAGGCCATGGCGTCGCTCAAATCCCAGAAGGCCCACACGTCAGAGGAGGAGAACTTCGCGACGGTAAGCGCAGACGAAACCCGCGCCACACGCCGCGATTTCGGTGACATGCCCATCATCATGCTCACGCATGCACCGCGCCCTGCTCCCAAAGATTTGCCGCAGGCCATGCAGGACCGACGCACCATGGTGTGGGAACAAATGCACAATGAGGTAGCCGCCATGTCAACGCATGGTGTGAACTGGATCGTTCCGCGCAGCGGCCACACGATCAACTACGACCGCCCTGAGATCGTCATCGATGCAATCGAACAGGCGCTGGCAATCGCAGCCCGGCAGGCAAGCGAACGGAGGGGCCCAGCCACTGCCAAGTTGCCTCTAACGAGCACTCGCTGACCGAGTTGCGAAAAATTTACGCTACAGCCTCAGCCCTGACATAGCGGCTTTACAGCATTTCGCTGCACCATGGCGCATTCGCTCTGGAAGCGATGGCGAGTACGATGTCGTGAGTATTGTCATTGTTCATGGGCCGCACGGCAGCGGTCATTCCATCACAGCCGACCTGCTTCTCCACCTCAAGCAGCAAGCCTGTCAGGCTGGGCGCACACTGGAAATGCGGGCATGCGGTGCCTTGCGCGATTTCATCGCGGTGGTGGGTTCTGTCACGCCCGTGGCGACCGAATTCGTGCTCCTCGATCCGGGCAGTCTGACCTCCGAAATGCGTGCGCATCCCGAGTCGGGCTTGAGCCAGGCCATTGACGATCTGCGTGCGCCTTATATCGACGTCCACGACGAATTTGGTGATGGGCTTGAGTGCTGCGCCGGTCTGCAGAAGCCACCGGCGGCCACGGTCATCATCAACGGCAATGG
>NZ_JBFUIT010000517.1:0-1684 GCF_056401735.1 Luteibacter sp. P4_D7_3 | reverse complement strand
TCCTTGAGCAGGATCACGGCGTCCGCAGCGTCGACCAGCGTCTGGGAGAGATGGCAATGCGGATCCAGCTCCACGCCTATCGTCGTCGCCGGGCCGCAAGTCGCTCGTAAGCGAGTGACCAGATCGGCCTCACAGTCGTCGCAGTTCGTAGCGACCATCGCACCATGCAGTAGCAACAGGATGATGTCGAAGGGACCATCCGCGTGCACCTGCGAAACCATCTCGTCGCGCAGACTCTCCCATACGTGCTGGACGGTCGGTCCCGAAGGCTCGGCGTTGGCAAACAGTCCCTCGACGACATCGTGGCCGTCGGTCGATGCGAGCTCCCTGAAGCGCCTTGCCACCAAGCCGTTCGTTCCGCTATCAGCATCACTGGCCGTGCCGCGGAAGAGGCCGCCCTCTTCGAATCCTCGCCATCCCGTCGGCCATGGGGCGAACGTGTTGGTTTCGGTGGAGATACCTGCAACGAAGATGCGCATGAGCCCTTCCCGTTCGTGTAGCTGCGAGTATCCCATGTATGTTATAGATATATCCAACAGTGTTCTTTGTTATATGCACACCTTACGGGATGCCTCATGACCGCTCCGCACCTCAGCCCCTTCGTCGATACCGGTTCCCTCGTATTCCTTTCGGGCCAGCTCGCTTTCGACGATGCAGGCGCGATCACGGGGAACGCCACCATCCAGACACGCCGCTGCCTGGAACGCCTGGAAAGCGTGCTGCGCGATGCCGGACTGGCGTTGTCCGACGTCGTGAAGTGCACCATCTGGTTACGCCATGAAAGTGATTTCGCCGCGTTCAACGACGCCTACGCGAGCTACTTCGGCTCGCACAAGCCCGCACGGTCCACGGTGATCAGCGGCCTCGCGCTGCCTGACGCGTTGGTGGAGATCGAAGCCATCGCTTCCCGGACGTCAAAGGAGAGCTAAGTCCATGAAGGACGCGTTGTTCGACATCGTCGTCGTCGGAGGAGGCATCGCCGGAGCATCGGCGGCGGCCAACCTTGCGCAACATGCAAGCGTGTTGGTGCTGGAGCGGGAGAGTCAACCCGGCTACCACGCGACAGGCCGATCGGCGGCACTGTTCTCGGAGATCTACGGAAGCGCGTCCATCCGCGCCTTGAGCCGCGCCAGTCGACCCTTTCTTTTCAATCCACCGGCGGGGTTCGCCGGCGCTTCCCTGGTATCCCCACGTGGTGCGCTCTACGTCGCGACCGTCGGGCAGCTGACTGCGTTGGATACGTTCGCGTCTTTGCCGGACGTGGCCGCCGGCACGCGGCGGGTGGACGCGGTCGAGGCCCGTGCGCTGTCGCCAAGCCTGCGCGACGATTATGTCGCGGCCGCGGTCTACGAGCCCGATGCGCAGGACGTGGACGTCCACGCCCTGCACCAGGGCTACCTGCGATGGCTACGCGACCGCGGTGGAAGACTGGTCAACAACGCCGGGGTTACGTCGATCGAGCGGAAGGACGATGCATGGATCGTCGGCACGGACGCCGGCGTCTTCCGCGGAAGGATCCTCATCAATGCAGCGGGCGCATGGACTGACGAGATCGCTGGCCTGGCCGGTGCAGCACCCATCAAGATTCAACCACTGCGGCGGACCGCCTTCATGGTCGACGCGCCGGCCGGTAGCGACTCCGACCGCTGGCCCATGACGATCGACATCGACGAGCAGTTCTACT
>NZ_JBFUIT010000516.1:0-1693 GCF_056401735.1 Luteibacter sp. P4_D7_3 | reverse complement strand
GGACCTGCCTTCGATGTCGCGCGTGACCAAGCTGCCGATCGAGGTCCTGCAGGAGAAGGCGAAATCGACACCGGTCTTCGCACCGGGGCTGGATAACCTCGCGCAGACCGGCGGCGTGGCAGCGGTGCTGGATCCGACGCGCTCGCTGGCCGACCAACTCGAAGCGGTACTGACCGCGGTCGATGGCGCTGCAATGCAGGTGGATACCCGTGACCAGCTCGGTAAGCAGCGGCAAGGACGTCCCAAGGCGGCCGATATTGCGGAGCGCGTTCGTGAACTCGCCCTCGCATCCGTTTGATACGCCGCTGAGGCGGCATCAACTCGTCACGGTGGTTCCCGCTGCCTGGGACCGCGTGTTGAGCGTGCGTGCCGATCTCGCCGGCGAGCCCCTCCTGCGGGAATGGGCTCGGAACGCTTGGCCACTCGTCGTACGGCGGCCGCTTCCGGGAGAAGGCGACGGGATCCCCTTGGGATTGCCCTTGCCCCCGTGGGCGGGCAAGCGCCGTATCGCGCTGCAGATCAACAGCGACGATATCGAAGCACTCATGCCGCTGCCCGCCTTGCCCGATGTGTTCGACACGGCGCCGGAGGCCTGGAAGCCCTGTCTGCGCGAACTGATCGCGCTTGCCCTTCGTTACGACGTGGACGCCCGCGTGTTCGGCAGCCTCGCGTGGCAATGGCTGACCGGTTTGAACTACGTTGCGCCGGGGTCCGACGTGGACCTCGCATGGACGGTGCCTCGCCGACATCGCATCGGCGGTTTCCTTGACGAACTCGCCGCGCTCGATGCGCGCGCTCCCGTGCGCATCGACGGCGAAGTACTGCGCGCGGATGGCGCGGGTGCCAATTGGCGAGAGCTACATGCCGGTGGCGAGATCGCCTTGAAGACAGCGAGCGACGTCGTGCTTGTCACGCAACATGCTTTCCTCGGAGCCTTCGCATGAGCACCCAGCCCAATCTGTCCATGGTTCCTGCGACGACAAGCCTCTCCGCCGCCTCATTCGCCACGCGGGTCGCCGAGCAAGCCCGACGAGCGCTTTGTCAGGAGGTTCACACCTGGCCCAAGCCCGGGCTCGTCAGCCACGTGGACACGGGCAGTCATTCGGACATGGACGCCGCGACGTTCAATCGCAGCGCAGCGGCAATCGCACCCTTTCTCGCCGAACTCGTCGAAGCGGGTATCCGGAATGACAACATGCCGGCGCTGCGGAAAATCGGCCTCCGTGCGGAAGTAGCGATGCTTCATGCCACCGGCGGCGTCAACACGCACCGCGGCGCCATCTTCGGCATGGGCTTGCTGTGTGCGGCCGCGGGACTGCGTGCGGCCGGCCATGTGGCGGCTGGGCTATCGCTGGGTGACAGCGTTGCGTTGCGTTGGGGTAACGACATCCTGGGCGGTCCGCGCCTGTCGTCCAGCCACGGCGAAGTGGCCGGGCGCCGCTATGGGGCCGGCGGCGCAAGGCGGGAAGCGGCGATGGGCTTTCCGACCGTCTACGATATCGCCATGCCCGCATGGGTCGCGGCAAACATCCTGGCGCAGGGCGACGACGAGGCGGCGAGGGTGCAGGTCTGTTTCGTCCTGATTGCCGCGCTCGAAGATACGAACCTGCTGCATCGCGGTGGCAGCGAAGGGCTGCGGTTCGCCCGTGAGCAAGCGGCATCCTTTCTCGATCGGGGCGGGATTGGCCAGGAC
>NZ_JBFUIT010000515.1:0-1694 GCF_056401735.1 Luteibacter sp. P4_D7_3 | reverse complement strand
GTCCAAACATTACGGCCTCTTCACAGACCCTCGACGCGGCGTGGGCACACTTCACGGTGCTGTAACGAACAGGCTAACGTCCTCAATGAACCATGTTCCGACCCAGCCGGGCTCGGCGAGCGAGCGCCTGCGCACCAGTGAAACCCTGTTCCAACTCCTTGTCCAGGGGGTTGCCGATTACGCCATCTACATGATTGATCCCACGGGGCACGTGTCGAGCTGGAACTCAGGGGCGCAACGCATCAAGGGCTATCTGCCCGACGACATCATCGGTYACCATTTTTCACAGTTTTACACCGAGGAAGACCGCATCGCGGGCATTCCCGACCGCAACCTCATCACGGCCGCGACGACCGGACGGGTGGAAGACGAAGGTTGGCGGGTCCGGCAGGATGGCTCACGGTTCTGGGCCCACGTCATCATTGACCGCATTACAGACGACGATGGCACCGTCATCGGTTTTGCCAAGGTCACCCGGGATGTCACCGAGCAACGGGCTGCCGCACGGGAACTGGAAGAGGCCCGGGAAGCCCTTTTCCAGGTGCAGAAGATGGAAGCCATCGGTCAGCTTACGGGTGGCATGGCGCACGACTTCAATAACCTTTTGATGGCGGTCCGGGGCGGCCTGGAGCTGCTTCGACCACGCCTGCCGGACGATCCGCGCACACAGGGTATCTTCCATACCGCCATGGCTGGGGTGGATCGGGGCGCGGCCCTGACCCAACGGATGCTGGCGTTCGCGCGCCGCCAGGAGCTCAAGCCGACTGCCGTGGACATCGGGGGACTCGTTCACGGTATGGCGGACATGGTCCAGACCACCCTCGGGTCTCGCATCACCATCATCAGCCGTTTCCCGCTGACCCTTGACCGGGCCCTCGTCGATGCACATCAGCTCGAACTTGCGCTGCTCAACCTCTTCGTCAATGCGCGGGACGCGATGCCCGCCGGGGGCAGCATCGAGATCCGAGCGGCCGTCGAGTCGGTGACGAAGGGACATGCCTCAGGTCTCCCCGCAGGCCGGTATGTCCGCCTGTCAGTCATCGATGAAGGGGAGGGCATGTCACCCGAGACCCTTGCTCGCGCGGCCGATCCGTTCTTCACAACCAAAGGCGTTGGCAAAGGCACAGGCCTGGGCCTATCCATGGTTCACGGTCTTGCCGAACAGTCCAACGGGCGCCTGATAGTGGAGAGTGAGGTCGGACGAGGCACCACCGTGAGCTTGTTGCTCCCCGTTGCCGACCCTGGGTCGCCCGCCCGGCAGCCTGAGAAGCACGATGTGGAGAGGAAAGGCACGTCGCCCGGCCCTGGTCGCGCGCTGCGTATTCTCGCCGTCGATGACGATCCTCTCGTGCGCGTGACGCTATCCGCGTTGCTCGAAGACATGGGTCATGTTGTCGTGTCGGCGGAATCAGGTCAGCAGGCCGTGGATGCCTTCGACGGCGGCGGCCACTTCGACCTGCTGGTAACCGATTACGCGATGCCGGGCATGACCGGGGCCGAGCTTGTTGAATCTGTCCGGACGGTTCAGCCCGAGGTGCCCATCGTCGTCGCCACCGGTTATGCGGAGGTAGCCTTGGGGTCGCTGCGTGGTGTCACGCAGCTAGCCAAGCCCTTCGATCGCAAGGCGCTGGCGGGTGCCATCGATGCTGCCGTCAGAGCGACCCCGGTGGGCGGTGCCTGACGCCCACGCATGG
>NZ_JBFUIT010000514.1:0-1700 GCF_056401735.1 Luteibacter sp. P4_D7_3 | reverse complement strand
CAGCGGAACTGGCGCGGTGCTTCCAGCGCCATGGTGCCCGTGGTGGTCTTGCCCGGGTCGCCGTTTGCATTGATCAGGGTCTGGCTGAAACGCCCGGTGACCGAGTGCAGGCCTTTGGAAAACGCATCCAGACGCTCACGCGCGGGGCCGGCAGCGGCGAAGGCCGGCAGGCTGAGGAGGGACAGGGTCGCGGCAAGCAGGAAGCGTTTCATCAGTCGATTTCCGTAGGGTTCGGCGCGATTGTCAGCGATCGGTTTCGAACAGCGACTTAAGCATGTCGATGGCTTCGCCGGGACTGATCTCCCCTGCCTCCATCTTCTCGCTGATATCGGCAATGGCCTTGCCGTCGCGATGCCAGAACGGCGCCGCGCGGGTGGCGTGGTGCACCGGCCGGGCTTCCTGGCCCAGCACCACGATCTCGGCGATCTCTTCCTGTTCGGCGAAGATCACTTCCAGCGCGTCGTCCACGCCGGCGGTGTGGCCAACCGGGTAGTCGCGGGTGACGAAGCAGGCGCGGCCGTCGTCGGCGCGCAGCTCCAGGCCGGGAATCGATGGGTTGAGCTCGAAAATGCTCTCGACCTCGTCCAGTACTTCGGACGTGGGCGCGAGATCACCGGTAACGAGCAAGCCCCAGGGGCGCTGGCGTAGCGCGCCCGGCTTCATGTCGTTCATGGCGGATCAGTCCTTCGGAGGCGGCGGCGCGAGGACTTCGCGGTTGCCGTTGTGTTGCGGCGCGCTGACGATGCCGTCCTGCTCCATCTGTTCGACGAGGCGGGCGGCGCGGTTGTAGCCGATGCGCAGGTGGCGCTGCACGCCGGAGATGGACGCGCGACGCGTCTCGGTGACCACGCGCACGGCGCGGTCGTAGAGGGCGTTGTCGCTGTCGCTGTCGCCTTCGGCATCCTGCGGCAGGCCGGAATCGTTGATGATCTTGCCGTCGGAGGTGGACTGGATTTCCTCGAGCACACCGGTGATGTAGTTGGGCGCACCCTGCGCACGCAGCCACTCGACGACGTTATGCACCTCGTGGTCGTCCACGAACGCGCCATGCACGCGCTCGGGCGTCGCCGTACCCGGCGGCAGGTAAAGCATGTCGCCGTGACCGAGCAGCGCTTCGGCGCCGGACTGGTCGAGAATGGTGCGCGAGTCGATCTTCGACGACACCTGGAACGCGATGCGCGTGGGGATGTTCGCCTTGATCAGGCCGGTAATGACATCCACCGACGGACGCTGCGTCGCGAGAATAAGATGCACGCCCGCGGCGCGCGCCTTCTGCGCCAGACGCGCGATGAGTTCTTCGACCTTCTTGCCGACGATCATCATCATGTCGGCGAATTCGTCGATGATGATGACGATGTGCGGCAGCGGCTCGAGCGGCTCGGCGACCATGCCCGGCATGTCCGGGTTGGCGCGGAACAGCGGATCGAGCAGCGGCTGGCCGTTGCTCTCGGCGTCCTTCACTTTCTTGTTGAAGCCACCGAGGTTACGCACGCCCACCGCGGCCATGAGCTTGTAGCGGCGTTCCATCTCGGCCACGCACCAGCGCAGGGCGTTGGCGGCTTCTTTCATATCCGTGACGACYGGCGCCAGCAGATGCGGAATGCCCTCGTAAAC
This sequence comes from Luteibacter sp. P4_D7_3, assembly GCF_056401735.1. NCBI lineage: Bacteria > Pseudomonadati > Pseudomonadota > Gammaproteobacteria > Lysobacterales > Rhodanobacteraceae > Luteibacter > Luteibacter sp. P4_D7_3. The sequence continues at coordinate 86 of NZ_JBFUIT010000514.1, read as the reverse complement.
CGAGAGCTCCAGCATCTTCGGGTCGATCATGATCATGCGCACGTCTTTCGGGCTGGCCTTGTACAGCAGGCTCAGCACCATGGCGT
>NZ_JBFUIT010000513.1:0-1703 GCF_056401735.1 Luteibacter sp. P4_D7_3 | reverse complement strand
CCCCTTGGCCAAGGCCTTCTACGAGCAACTCGTCCGCCGTGGAAAGAAGAAGCGCCAAGCCCTCACGGCGGTCATGCGTAAGTACCTGACAGGCCTGTGGGCCTGTCTGCAGAACAACGAGAACTTCGATACCTCGAAGCTCTTCAGCCCTGAACACCTCAAGAACGCTTGACGGCCAAGAGAGTATCTACAAAGAGCTAGGCAGCCGAACCGGCAAGGCTGTTGGCAGCCTTACGGAGAACCTGGCCCCACCCCCTGGTGCCTCCGTCAGCCGGATATCGCCCCCATGCCGGGCAACGATCTCCTGGACGAGGTGCAACCCCAGGCCGGTCCCCACACTGCTCGGTCGCAACCGATAAAACGGCGTAAAAACCTTCGCCCGCTCTCCCTCCGGAATGCCCGGCCCCTCGTCGCTGATCTCGAACACGCCCCCTTCCATCACGGCCACGTGGATCAGCCCCCTGCCTCCCGCATGGGCGATGGCGTTCTGGATCAGGTTGGTCACCGCCCGGGACAACGAGAGGCGGTCGCCCATGATCACGACGGCGTGATCGGGCGCGTCCATGGCCAGCTCGTAGCCCGCATCGAGCACCAACGGTGCCACGTCGGCACTCACTTCGCGCACGAGGGTGACCAGGTCCAGCGGCTCGAACGCCGTCACCTGCTTGCCCAGCCGCTGGAGGTCGAGCAGCTGCTCGGCGATATTGGCCAGACGAGCAAKGTCGGTCAGCAGGCGCGTTCGCGCCTCACCGTGCGGCAAGGTGTCGAGCCTGGCCTCGAGAATGGCGATGGGTGCACGCAGCTCGTGCGCGGCGTCCACCAGGAAGCGGTCGCGCGCGTCATAGCCTTCGCCCAACCGCTTCAGTGCCAGGTTGAACGCACGCACCAGCGGCTGCAGTTCCCGCGGTACCGCGCCGTCCTCCAGCTGGGCGCCACGCTCGTCGATATTGATGCGCTGGGCCTGGTCGGCCACCTTGCCGACACCGGCCATCGACCGATGGATGAGCCATGGCACGGCGACAAGCGTCACCAACACCAGTGGCAAGCCGATACGCGTGCCGAGATACACGGAAATCTTGAAGAAAATGAGCGCGATGCCGAGGACCGGGGCGCCACCTACGATGACGTGGATCCGTCCGTGCGGCGTGTTTTCCACGATGACTCGCATGGCCAGTTCATAGGGTGCGCTCGTCGTGTGGACTTCAGAGGCTTCCAACGTAGACAGCGAACCCACCAGCGAGCGATACGCCTGCGGCACATTCCCGTGGCTAAGCCGATGCCCTTGCTCGTCCTCGACCGCGAACCAGATGCGCGGTTCGCTATCGAGGACGGCGCGCATGTCGCCGTCGGTGTGCAGGTGCATCGCGCCATCGTCGACGGTGACCGCGCGTGCAATGTCACGCGCCATGTCTTCGTCGATATAGGCCGCCCGCGTGTTGAGGATGCTCCAGGTCAGCGCGGCGATGGTCGCGACCAGGATCACGATCTGCAGCACGCTGAGCCGGACACCCAGCAGGACGGTGAGCGATTTAGCCCGCCTGCCCATCGCGCACCCCCCGCAGCAGGTAGCCAATCCCGCGGATCACGTGGATCTCGACGCTCGCGTTCGCCTCCACGAGCGCCCGCCGCAGCTTCGACACGTGGGCATCCAGCGCGTTCGACTGGATCGCGTCGTCGAAACCGTAGACCGCCTCCTGCAGTAC
>NZ_JBFUIT010000512.1:0-1723 GCF_056401735.1 Luteibacter sp. P4_D7_3 | reverse complement strand
CGTGGGGATCCTTGGGATGAACGCATCGCGGCGCGGTCCGTCTCAGGACCGCGCCGCGCTTAGTCTAGCTTTCGCGAAGGCCTCGCGCGCTTAGAGCACGCCGCGGCGCATCTGGTCGCGTTCGATGGATTCGAACAGCGCCTTGAAGTTGCCGTTACCGAAGCCTTCGTTGCCCTTGCGCTGGATGATCTCGAAGAAGATCGGACCGATGGTGTTCTGCGTGAAGATCTGTAGCAACAGCTTCTTCTTGGTCTCGTCGTCGGCGTCGATCAGCAGCTTGTTCTTCTGCAGACGGGGAATGTCCTCGCCATGGTCCGGCACGCGGATGTCGATCACTTCGTAGTACGTGTCCGGCGTTTCGAGGAAGGCCACGTCCAGCGCGCGCATGGCTTCCACCGACTCGTAGATATTGTCGGTAAACAGCGCGATGTGCTGGATGCCTTCGCCGTTGTACTCACGAATGTACTCGTTGATCTGCGACTTCTCGTCCGCCGATTCGTTGAGCGGAATGCGGACCATGCCGTCCGGCGCGGTCATCGCCTTGGACACCAGGCCGGTCTTCGCGCCCTTGATGTCGAAGTAGCGGATCTCGCGGAAGTTGAACAGACGCTCGTAGTAGTCCGACCACTTCTGCATGTTGCCGAAGTGCAGGTTGTGGGTCAGGTGGTCGATGAAGGTCAGGCCGAAACCCTTCGGGCGACGGTCGACGCCCGAAATAAACTCGAACTCGCTGTCGAACACGTCGCCCTTGGCGCCGTAGGTATCGATCAGGTACAGCGCGCAACCACCGATGCCCTGGATGGTCGGCACGTCCAGTGCGAGGGTGTCGGCCTTGTGCTCGACCTTCTCGGCGCCATTGGACAACGCGGTGGCCTGCACGTCGGTCGCCGGGCGGTTGAATCGGATGGCGAAGCCACAGGCGCTCGGGCCATGCTCGGCGGCGAAGTCGGAAGCGAACGAGTTCGGCTCTTCGTTGACCAGGAAGTTGCACTCGCCCTGGCGATACAGGGTGATCTTCTTCGTCTTGTGCTTCGCCACCGCGGTGAAGCCGAGCTTCGGGAACAGCGTGTGCAGCAGGGCCGGATCCGGCGCGGCGAATTCGACGAACTCGAAGCCATCGACACCCTGCGGGTTTTCGAAGGTGGTGACTTCCATACCGATATTGGGCTGGGCGCTCATGGGCGATACTCCTGGCATTGGGCACGGCTTGCGCCGACTACCCGCACGTTATAGTTTCACTTGTAACCAATTGCAAGGACCAGCACAGCATGACCCTAGAACCCGTTGCCGCCCATGCCCCGCTGGAGCTCGAGCATTTCCTGCCCTATCGCCTGTCCATCCTGTCGAACACGGTGAGCCAGTCGATCGCCACGGAATACCAGGACCGCTTCGAGCTGAGCATGACGGAATGGCGCGTGATGACCATCCTGGCGCGGTTTCCGGAGATCTCGGCACGGGAGGTGGTGGACCGCAGCGCCATGGACAAGGTGGCGGTGAGTCGTGCGGTGGCACGGCTGGTCGACGCGGGCCGGGTGGACCGCGGCATCCACGACGGCGATAAGCGCCGCTCGGTGCTGAAGCTGTCCGAAGCCGGCTGGGCGATTCACGACGAGGTCGCGCCGCTGGCCCGGGCGCACGAGCGGGAGCTGCTGGCCCGCCTCGATGAGGGCGAGCAGGCGCAGCTAAACAGCATTCTGGACAAGCTGCTGGCGTTGTAAGGAAT
>NZ_JBFUIT010000511.1:0-1724 GCF_056401735.1 Luteibacter sp. P4_D7_3 | reverse complement strand
GAAATGCGCGAATTCAAGGGCGAAATGCGCGAATTCAAGGGCGAAATGCGCGAATTCAAGGGCGAAATGCGCGGCGAAATGCGTGACTTTCAAAAGGAGGTCCGCTCAGAGTTCCGCGATGTCCGCCATCAGGCGCGCACGGATTTCCGTCTCCTCTTCGGCGCAATCATCAGCCTGGCCGTGGGTATGGCGGCTCTAATGGCTAAAGGCTTTCACTGGGTTTAAGACTCTATTGCACGTTTGTGCACGTTTACGTACATTGATGCGCATTCCTCGTCCCCGGCAGCCGCATGAATCCCGTACGCGCCACCCGTTTGATCTTTCTCCTCTCCGGCATAGGCATGGCCAGTTGGGCACCGATGGTGCCTTACGCCAAGGCCCGCCTTGCCCTCGACGACGCCACCCTGGGCCTCGTGCTGCTGTGCATGGGCTTTGGTGCGGTCATCGCCATGCCTATCGCGGGTTTCCTGAGTCATCGGTTCGGCCACCGCTACGTGATCGGCGTGAGCGGCCTTCTGGTCTGCGTGGCGTTGCCCTTGCTGACCCTCGCCCCGAGCGTCTGGTGGCTGGGCGCAGCCTTACTGTTCTTTGGTGGGTCGATCGGCGTCGTCGACGTGGCGATGAATGCTCACGCGGTGGATGTCGAGAAGCAGCAGGGGAGGCCGATGATGTCCGGTTTCCACGGCCTGTTCAGCGTCGGCGGCCTCGCAGGCTCCGCGGGCATGGCGGCCCTGTTGCATGCCGGCTCACCCCTGACGGGTAGTGCGATCGCGGTATCGATCCTGTTGCTGGTCATCGTTGCCACGCAGTGGCGGCACTTCCTCATCCGCCACGACGACGGTTCTGGTGAACCGCATGCTCGTTTCCGTCTGCCTGGCGGTGCGGTGTTTCTTCTCGGCTTCCTCTGCATGGTCGTGTTCCTTGCCGAGGGTGCCATGCTCGACTGGAGCGCCGTATTCCTGCGTTTCTCACGCGGCTTCGATCCGTCCGTGGCCGGTCTGGGCTACGCCGCGTTCTCGATCGCCATGGCTGTGGGCCGGCTGCTCGGCGACCGCATCACCGCTGCACTTGGTCCGGCCAACATCGTTCGCATCGGTAGCCTGATCGCCGCCGCCGGCTTCTTCCTCGCTACGACGCTGCCGTGGGGGCCGGCGGCGCTACTCGGTTTTGCTCTGGTCGGCATCGGTGCCTCGAACATCGTGCCCGTGCTGTTCAGTGCCGCTGGCCGGATGCCCCGCACCTCGCCCGCCATCGCCATCGCCACGGTTACCTCGCTGGGCTACGCCGGAATGCTTGCCGGGCCGGCCGTCATCGGTTTCGTCGCCAAGGCCAGCACGCTATCGATCGCCCTGGGCGGCGTCGCGTCCCTGCTCGTCGTGGTATCCCTTTGCGCGTCCATCGCGCGCCGCTGATCCAAGGAGTCTTCCATGCATTCCAAACGCAATGTGGTCATCTTCGATTTCGGCGGGGTACTTGTCGACTGGAATCCCCGCTACCTCTACAGCAAGCTGTTCGGCGACGATGAAGCCGGGATGGAGCGTTTCCTCGCCGAAGTGACCACGCCTGAGTGGAACCTGCAGCAGGATGCGGGACGCCCGTGGGAGGAAGCCGTGCGTTTGTTGACCGCGGAACATCCGACCCAGGCCGATCTGATCGCGGCCTACCAGCATCGTTGGGAAGAGACCCTGGGCGGTCCCATCGAGAGACCCTGGGCGGTCCCATCG
>NZ_JBFUIT010000510.1:0-1735 GCF_056401735.1 Luteibacter sp. P4_D7_3 | reverse complement strand
CCGTGGCGTAGAACATCGTTCGCTGTTCCAGACCCTCCTCACGGAAAAGAATCGCCAGCGAATAGAATTCCTCACCACTGCTGCACCCGGCGACCCAGACCTTCAGCGACGGATAGGTACGCAGGTGCGGCACGACGTGCTCGCGTAGCGCACGAAAATAGGAGGGGTCGCGAAACATCTCGCTGACCTGCACCGTGAGGTAACTGACCACGTGGGGCCCCACGGACGGATCGTGCAAAAGCGCTTCGAGCATGGCCGAATGCGTACGATAACCGAGCTTCTCGCGGAGCTGCTTCAGGCGTCGTGTGATCGACGCCCTGGAGTACCCGCGAAAATCGTAGTGGAAGCGCTGGAACAAGGCTTCCAGGATCAGCTCTACCTCGATCGCTTCGAGGCGGCCCACCGCGCTGTCCTCCATGTGGCTCACTGCGAGAGCCACACGCGAACGAGCGAGAGCAGTTTGTCGACGTCGAGCGGCTTGGCCATGTAATCGCTCGCCCCCGCCTGCAGGCAGGTCTCCTGATCGTCAGGCATGGCCTTGGCGGTGAGCGTAATGATCGGCAGTTTCTTCCAGCGCGGATCGGCGCGAATCTGCCGCGTCGCCGTCAGGCCATCCATCACCGGCATCATCACGTCCATCAGCACCAGATCGATGTCGTTGCCAGAGCCATCGCTGGCCTTGTTCAGGGCATCGATGGCCTCCTGGCCATTGCGGGCAACAGTGAGCACGCAGCCTCTGGGCTCGAGGATGTTGATCAGCGCATAGACGTTGCGCACGTCGTCCTCGACCACCAGCACCCGCCGACCCTCGAGCAGCGCATCGCGATGCTGCGCCTCCTGGATCATCCGCTGGTGTTCCTGCGGCAGTTCGGTGACGACCTGGTGCAGGAACAAGGACACCTCGTCGAGAAGGCGCTCGGGCGACTTCGCGCCCTTGATGATGATGGAGCGCGAGTAGACGCGCAGTCGCGCCTCCTCGTCCGACGTCAGATCGCGACCGGTATAGACGATCACCGGGGGGAAGGCATAGATACCCTCGGCGCTCAGCGTTTCCAGCAGCGTGAAGCCGGAAGCATCGGGTAAGGACAGGTCGAGCACCATGCAGTCGAAGGTCTGGCTCTTCAGGTGATCGAGGCACTCTGCCGCCGTCGCCGCCGCCACTGTTTCGACATCCGCGGACGCCAGCAACTGGCGAATAGCGTCGCGCTGCACATCGTCGTCCTCGACCACGAGCACGCGACGGACCGCCTGCGAAAGCCTCGCGTCCAGCTTGCCCAGTACCTCGGCCAGCTGCGCCCGCTTGACCGGTTTGAGCAGATACCCCACCGCACCCATGGAAAGGGCTGCATGGGAATGGTCCGTCGCGGAAACAACGTGGATCGGGATATGACGTGTTCGCACGTCGCGCTTGAGGATGTCGAGCACGGAAAGGCCCGACTGGTCGGGCAAGCCGACGTCCAGCACGATGGCCTGGGGAAGATGATGTCTCGCCAGGGCGAGCGCTTCCTGGGCGCTGGTGGCGATCAGGCAACGGAAGTTCATCTCGCGGGCCAGCTCGAGGAGGATCTGCGCGAAGCGCTCGTCGTCCTCGACGACGAGGATGGCCCGTCGCTGATCGGCCGGCTCGAAGCGATCGTCCGGCACCTTGGGCGCAGGCACGGGGACGGGCGGCGCCACATCGGACCGCGATGCCACCGTCGGCAGGGCCGCGGCCGTGACCGGCTCCGTCGACGGT
>NZ_JBFUIT010000509.1:0-1749 GCF_056401735.1 Luteibacter sp. P4_D7_3 | reverse complement strand
GTGTTGGTACCGCCGCTCATGTCCTTCAGTTGATCGACCGGGGTGGCCGCGCCGAAAGACGGTGGAGGCTCCTCTCCGGGGGGCGGTGTGGCGTATGCGGCCATGCTCGCGCAGGCAGCGAAGATCGCAGCCAGTGCAACGGGCACGCGGTGAATCGGGTGGTTCGGCATGGGTGTTCTCCAGCAAGGACGTTCGTTCCTTTTGGATGTCCACGGAGCGCGCGAGGCGCTCCGTGGTTCCCGTCGCTTTCGTTCTTGCTTGCCTTACGGAGCGCTGCCTACGCTGAGGTTGGCCTGGACGTTCACACCCTGCTGAATCAACGACGCCGCGCCACTGTTCTGCGCGAAGTTGCTGATGCCGGCTGCGCCCGCACCTGCACCACTCAAGCTGTTCGACATGTTGAAGTCACCGGCGTTGACGTTGTTCGAGCCGCCGTTGCCGCCGGTACCGCCGCTTGCGCCATTGCCGTTGCCGCCCGTGCCGCTACCGCCGGCCGCACCCGCTCCGCCTGCGCCGCCCGATGCAAGGGCTTCGCCGCCCGCTCCGCCGGTAGCTGCGCCGCCAGTCGCCGTCGCGGTCGCATCACCAGACGTGCCGGCACCGCCCGTGCTGGCGCTTCCGCCACCCGTGCTAGCCGTTGAGCCACCCGTTGGAGCGCCGCCACCGGCACCACGCGACCGTGCATTGCCGCCGTCGCCGGAGGCGTCGCCGCCGTTGCCGTGCGCGCTGCCACCGGCCGATGCGCTCATGGACCCGGCGCTGCCGTTGTCGGACGAGCCGTCGCCACCGACAGCGCCACGAGCACGCGCGTTGCCACCATCACCACCGGATCCGCCTTTGCCGCCATACCCTTTGGCGCCGTAGCCGTCACCGCCCGAACCGCCTTTGCCGCCATTGGCGTTGCCCCAGTTCGAGGCGACATTGCCGTTACCGGATGTCGTGACACCGCTGACCGTTCCGTTCAATACGCCATTGGCGATGGCATTGGTGGTGTTGAACGATCCGGACGTGGTGTTGGTGTTCGAGTGGGTCGAGCTATCGGCCCACGAGTGGGTCGAGCTGTCCGAGTATGTCGAGCTGTCTGAGTACTGCACGGCAATCGATTTACGTTGGGCCGATGCGCCTGACGATCCCGTCTGGGTATCGTCGGCCATGGCCGGCAGTGCGAATCCGATAGCGAGGCAGATCGCCGTGGCGATAAGAGTCTTACGCATGGGAGAGTCTCCTGTGAGCGACGCGAAACCCCTGTTTCTGCGGGAAAGCCGGACGCCCTGCCAACGTTCCGGGTCACAAGAGAGAGCAAGTTGCGTGCCCGGTGTCGCGCCTGCCGAGAGACCCCCGTCCCATGCGGATTTCCCCGATTTCGCAAACTGAACGGCCCCCTTCTTTTGTAAACGCCGTGATACACGCCGTAACGCCACTGGTCCGGAGCCCTATTGGTGCTGTCGCCCTTGCCCCGGACGGCGGTTACGTGGATCATTCGAACGATCGTTTGAACCCGGATCCCGCCGTGTCCTATCCGCACCTCCTCGCCCCGCTCGACCTCGGATTCACCACGCTGCGCAACCGCGTGCTCATGGGATCCATGCACACGGGCCTGGAGGACAAGGCCGGGGACTACGACAAGCTCGCCGCCTTCTTCGCCGAGCGCGCCCGCGGCGGTGTCGGCCTCATCGTCACCGGCGGCATCGCGCCGAACATCCAGGGCTGGCTGAAACCGATGTCGGGAACGATGTCGATGCCCTGGCA
>NZ_JBFUIT010000508.1:0-1764 GCF_056401735.1 Luteibacter sp. P4_D7_3 | reverse complement strand
ATATCAGCCCATGCACCGCCGTTGATGGCTTGCTGCACGTTGTAAGACGTCGCCGTCGGTGAACTCGACCAGGTCACTGTAATGGTCGAGAGGTTGCCAGCCAGCGACGCACTGACGGACGAGGGCGCAATGGGGGCCGACGGTGGCGGGGCCACCACGGTCGTAGCGGGCGCACTCCATGCCCCACATCCACCCGTGTTGCAGGCACGGACCTGATAGTGGAACGTGCCAGCGGCGGCGTGGGTGATTTGGCGATTGAGGGCGGCGGAGGAGGCGATGCTCGTCCACGCACTCCCATCAGGCTGCTCCTGGAGCTCGTAGCTTGTCGTCGAGGCGACGGCCGTCCAGGAGACTGTGTAGGCGACATTGGCCTGCGCTGAGGCGGGCGCAGTCAGAGACGGCGCGAGTGCAGGTGCCGGCACGCTGTTGGTGCTGGCAACAAGCTTTTTGCCGAGATAGATGTAATCCGTCCCCGAGTTCGTCGCCGGGTCGTATTGCCAGAGCAGTTGCCCGGCGGCGTTGTAGGCGTAGTACGTCGTGCCGGTTGGCGAGACTGCTTTCACGCGACGGCCGGCAGCGTCATACATGGAATCGCCAAGGGTGCCTACCGACAGGACCCGGTTCGCAACATCGAACGCCAGGGCCTGACCGTCCCGCAACGTGACATTGCCCCGGTTGTCGTACGTGTACGAGTGCGTCGGCGACCCGTTGATGCTGATGTTGGCCAGCTGGTTGAAGCCGTTGTAGTTGTAGGTGCTGACGCCTCCAGAGTTGGTCACGCTCTGGATGTTGTTGAGGGAGTCGTAGCTGTAGGTTTCGTTCCCCCACAACCCAGGCGAGCTTGCCCCGGTCAGGCGGTTGAGTTCGTCGTAGGTAAACGCCCGTGCGCGCTGACCGGTCCCGACCGCGTTGGATATGGAAGTGATGTTGCCCGCCGGGTCATAAAGGTACCCTTCACTGATGGGCGCACTGCCTGGTGTGCCATAGGCAAAGTCTGCAAGCAGGTTTCGCTCGTTGCGGTGCGCGGTGTACGGCACCCCGTTGCCCAGCGTGTAACCCGCCACCTGACCATCCGGGTAGTAGGTGGCACCGGTCGCATAGGGGCCTGCGCCCGTCGGCTGCCCGAGCGCGTTGGGTCCGTAGGGGATGGAATTGCCGTCAGGATACTGCGTCGACACGAGGTTTCCGTTTTCGTCGTAGGTGTAGCCCACCGTCCAGGACCAGGAATCGACCGAGAGAAGCTCGGCGGTGACCACGCCCATCTTGTTGCGGCCAAATGCCCAGCCCACCGCACCCTTGTTGGTCGGCTTGGCGCTTGCCGTGTCAGACACCGCCGTTGCTGGATTGCCCAGCAGGTCGTAGGTATAGGTGAGCGTCGGACCGACGCCGGGATAGGTCACCTGGGTCACCCGGTTCATGGAGTCGTACGCACGATTGACCTTGTCACTGGCCAGAACCTGGTCGTACCCGCAGCCCGGGTCATTGAACGCCTGGCCGGACGCTGACCACACGACGTTGCCCACCGCATCGAAGGCCGAAATTGCGCTGCCCGCTTCCTTTTCATACAACCGGCAGACGCGGTACTGGCTGTCGTAGGTGTATTTCTTGCTCAAGCCACCTTGGCTGATGGAATTGGGATTCCCGTAGACATCGCGGTCGATGGTCTGGGTGACGAGTGAGGCGCCCGCGCCTGCGTCTACGCGAACCGGCTTGTCGTAAGCAGGTTCGTCGAACGCCTGGTAGGCCGTCGAGACTGCATTGCCC
>NZ_JBFUIT010000507.1:0-1771 GCF_056401735.1 Luteibacter sp. P4_D7_3 | reverse complement strand
CCGAACAGGTTATAGCCACGAATCACCGGCTCGTTCGGAATGACGTCGAGCAATGGCAGCGGCGTGACTTCATCGCTCAAGGCGCCGTAGACGAACACGGTCGCGCCATGGGCCAGTGCGGCGAGCAGTGTCGGGAACTGGGAACCTCCGACGGCTTCGAAGGCGAACGTCGCGCCTTTCCCGCCGGTGAGGCGTTTCACCTCGGCGACAAGATCCTGCTCCCCCGTGGCGATGACGTGTTTCGCGCCCGCGGCGAGGAGCGCCTCACGCTTCGCACTCGTGCGGGTGAGGGCGATCGGTGTCGCGCCGAGCATGTTGATCATCTCGATCGCGCCCAGGCCCACACTGCTCGAGGCGGACGAGACGAGGACCACGTCGTCTTTCGTGAGCGGGTGGCGTTCGGCAAAGGCACCGTACGGTGTGATGTACGGATTCCAGATGGCCGTGGCTTCTTCGAAGGAAAGCCCGGCGGGAATCGCGACCACCGCATGCGCCGGCGCGAGGACGACTTCACCATAGAGACCGTAGTCGTTCTGCGAGAACGAAGGGATGGTTGTGACGGCGTCGCCCGGTTTGACGTGAGAGACCTCGGCGCCGACCGCGTCAACGATACCGGCGACCTCATACCCCAGTCGCGCAGGCAGGCGGACTTCCTCGACATAGCTGCCTTTGCGCCACATGGACTCGGCGCGATTCAGGCCGATGGCACGCACGGTGATGCGAGCTTCGCGCGGCCCCGGGGCGGCGACCTCTACCTCGCGGAACTGGAGCACTTCGGGTGCGCCATAGCTTTCGAACATGACGATGCGTGACATGGAGAAACCTCGGACAGAAGGGATGTGCCCAAACATGTGTCCGGGGCTTGCATAGAGAAGTTGCGGCGATGTCCGAACACTTCGGACATGGGCGGCGTGGGTGACCCCCGTAAAGCGATGTGCCCCTGGGTCCCGTTGCGGGATCCAGGGGCACGGGTGCCAGCCATGAGGGTTGGCCGGGTTTTCGATCAGCGACCGAGATCGCTCAGGAAGCGCTTCGTGTACTGCAGCGCCGTCGTGCTGGGGACGGAATTGCAGGTCGGCGAGGCGGACCCGCCGGCACACGGCGTGTCCCGGTCAAGCGACCAGAAGTGCACGCCCGCGAGCTTGTTGGTCGACGCGTAAGCCGTGATCTTGTCGACATTGGCAAGGCTGACCACTTCGCTCGAGGCATCGTTCACGCCGATCATCGGCGTGATCTCGATCTTGCTCAGGGGAATGCCGTAGGTGTGCTGCAGGTTGGTCACGGCCTGGATGGCGGACTGGCCCATGTCGCAGCTGCCATTGGCGACGACGCAGATGCCCGAGCTCGCACCGGAGCCATAGTCCATCGCCATCAGGTTGATGGTGTAGTTCACCAGTGCGGAGGCCTTGACCGCGCGGACCACCATGTCGCCTGTCGTGTTGACGCCGCCGAAGCTACCGTCCGACGCGGCGAGCGTGGCCAGCGTGAACGAGAAGCGCAGGTTGGGATACTGGCCTTGCGCGGCGACGGCACCGGCGATCAACGCGTTGATCTGCGCGGGTGTCTGTCCGGCCTCGATATCGAAATCGACGCCGACCATGTGTGGGCTCATGTAGGTCGAAATGAACTTGGCCATGCCCGCGTTGCTGCCGCAGGTAAAGGAACCCGCCTGGCCGCCGGTGGACACGACATAGTTGATGCCGGCACTGTTCAGGCGGCTGATATTAGCGCCGGCGAACGACGCGGCGGGAAGTCCGCCCCAGTTCTCGCT
>NZ_JBFUIT010000506.1:0-1772 GCF_056401735.1 Luteibacter sp. P4_D7_3 | reverse complement strand
CGGCGGCCGTGTCCGGCCCGAGGGGTACATAGGCGCCGAAAAGCCACAGGCTGCCGACGACCACGCCCATCAGGGCCACGCCGCCGACCAGCCAGAGCGGCCCGGCCGCCCAGGTCGGACGCGAGAATTCGGTAAGGGGACGGCGCTCGACGAAGCGAACCAGCACGCCGTAAGCGAGGATCGCCGGCACCGCGCGAATCAGCATTTCCCCGATGCCGCGGGCCAAGGTGCTCACATCCTTGCCTGCAAGGCCGATGGGCTTGAGCAGGTGGCTGAGGAGGATCGTCAGCGCGATGGTCAGGAGGGCGAAGAGCCCGATGCGGGCGCCGGCGCTATAGAAAAGACCACGCTGCCAGCGCGTGGCGTCGGCGGACGGGGCATACAGCGTATTCGGTAAGCGCACGGCGAGCCCCTTCCCCTTGATCGTTCCTGAGTCTAGCGTGTCATCGTCATGCCGCACGCGCTACGCTCGGCACTCCCATGGTGACGAGGAAGTGCGTATGGCCGCCGGCAAAATTCTTTACGCCCAGTCGGGCGGCGTATCCGCCGTCATCAATGCCTCCGCCGCGGGCGTGATCGAAACGGCTCGCGACAAGGGCATCATTGTTTATGCCGCGCGTAACGGCATCCTCGGCGCGCTTCGCGAGGAGCTCATCGATACCTCCAAGGAAGCCAAGGCCAATATCGCCGCGCTCAAGCACACGCCCGGTGGCGCTTTCGGTTCCTGCCGCTACAAGCTCAAGTCGCTGGAAGAAAACCGCGTCGAGTACGAGCGCCTGATCGAGGTGTTCAAAGCACACGACATCCGCACCTTCCTCTACAACGGCGGCAACGACTCGGCTGACACAGCGAACAAGGTTTCGAAGATCGGCCAGACGCTCGGCTACGAGGTCAACTGCATCGGCGTGCCGAAGACGATCGACAACGACCTCGTGGTGACCGACACCTGCCCCGGGTTCGGTTCGGTCGCGAAGTACACCGCGATCGCGGTGCGCGAGGCCAGCCTGGACGTGGTCTCGATGATGGATACCTCGACCAAGGTCTTCATCATCGAAGTGATGGGTCGTCATGCGGGCTGGATCGCCGCCGCTGCCGGTCTTGCCGGATCGGCACCTGGCGACGCGCCCCACGTCATCCTGTTTCCGGAGAACGTGTTCAATCCCGAGACCTTCCTCGCCAAGGTCAAGGCCACGGTGGAAAAGGTCGGCTACTGCACCGTGGTCGTTTCCGAGGGCGTGAAGGACAGCAACGGCACGTTCCTCGCCGAGTCCGGCGCGCGCGATGCGTTCGGCCACGCGCAGCTGGGTGGCGCCGCCCCGGTGCTCGCCGCCCTGGTGCGCGAGAAGCTTGGCTACAAGTACCACTGGGCCCTGCCCGATTACCTGCAGCGCTCGGCGCGACACATCGCTTCGAAGACCGATCTCGAGCAGGCCTATGCGGTAGGCAAGAAGGCCGTCGAATACGCGGCCGAAGGCCTCAACGCCGTGATGCCGGTGATCGTCCGCACATCCGACGAACCCTACAAGTGGAAGATCGAAGCGGCGCCGCTGGACAAGATCGCCAACCACGAGAAGAAGATGCCGAGGAACTTCATCTCCAAGGACGGCTTCGGCATCACCGCCGCCGCGCGACGCTATCTCGCCCCGCTGATCCAGGGTGAAGCACCGCCGCCGTATGGCCCGGATGGCTTGCCGATCTACGTGACGCTGAAGAACGCGTCGGTGCCGAAGAAGCTGAAGAAGTTCAAGATCGGCTGAGGGGCTAGGCGCAAC
>NZ_JBFUIT010000505.1:0-1802 GCF_056401735.1 Luteibacter sp. P4_D7_3 | reverse complement strand
ATGTTGGTATGGGGATGGCGCGTGGTCTTGAAGTTGCGGTAGAACTGACCTTCCATCGCCGACACATTGACGATGTGCTTGTCGCGATCGGACGTGCGCAGCATCAGCGGCTTCAGTCGCGCGTTGATGATGAACGGCGCAATGGCATTGACCAGCTGCACTTCCAGCAATTCCACCGACGACACTTCGGCCATCAGTAACCGCCACGAATTGCGTTCGCGCAGATCGATCTGCTGAAGGTCCTGATCGAGTCGGCCCTCGGGGAACAGATGGCTCTGCGCCAGGAGCTCTTCGGGAAGCAGCGGCATCTGGGACAGCTCGGCGGCACGGGTCAGGCCAGGCAGATTCGCCGAAGCACCCGAATCAGGAAGGATGTTCGAGCCGCGCAGACCCTCGTAGTGACCGACCAGCTTGCGCACGTGTTCGGGCATGTCGTGCAGTGCAGCCGTCTCGCCATCCATCATGTGCGCGTAGAAGTCCGGCGGGCGACGCACGGTCTGGCAGGCGTTATTGATGATGAAGTCCAGCCGCGGCCGCGTGGCGACCAGCTCCTGGCAGAACGCTTCCACGCTGGGCGTGTGGCGAAGATCCAGTCCATAGACCTGCAGGCGATGGCCCCACTCGCCGAAGTCCGGTTCCTCGGCATAGCGTGCCGCCGAGTCGCGCGGGAAGCGTGTGGTGACGATCAGTTCCGCACCGGCGCGCAGTAGCTTCAGGCCAGCCTGATAACCGATCTTTACGCGACCACCTGTCAGCAGCGCGACGCGACCGCGCAGATCGACCAGCTCGGTGCGCTTGGCGTAGTTGAACGCGGCACAGTCGGGGCACAGCTGGTCGTAGAAGAAATGGATCGCCGAGTATTTCTTCTTGCACACATAACAGTGTTTGGGTTCGACCGACTCGCGCGGTTGCGCGGTGTCTGCATCGGGCGCGATGTCGTTGGCCTCGAAACCCTCCGGAGCGAACACATTCGGCGTGGTGAATACCGGCTTGCGACGCAGTACGCGGATGCCGGTCTGGTTGAGCACGGTATCCTCGGCCTGGATCTTCGACGCATGACGCGCCTTCTGCGCAGCCTTCAGCCGGATCCGACGCTCGCCCGGGTCGGGGTGATAGACCTGCGCCACCGCCTGATACAGGCGCTGGCGGTCCTCCGCCGGGAGGTCGTCCAGCAAGAGCCGATCGGCCGCAACCGATTCAAGGAGCTGCGCTGCGGCGCGCAGGCGCTCCAGCAGCGCGGTATCGGCGTCGGCAGCCGGTGGCGYAATAGTGGTCAAGTGCATGATCCGTAACGAGTAAAGCGGCACGGCGGCATATCCAGGAAGAGGATATCGCAGGTGGCGCACCGCGTATTTTGCCTGTAATGGCGCTGTTACGGGAAATGTCGCCGTGAAGACCCTCCCCGCGCGGGCCGGTGAACCAGTATCCGGGATGCTGCCTCGCTTAATAAATCAGCGGCTCGTCATGCGCTGACAGCACTCAGAAGTCGCGACATGGAGGACTGCCATTGCTGGGCACCCTCGGCACCCTCGCCGTCCTGCCATAGTTCAAGAAGCTCGGAATCCTTTGCGAGGATCCGTGCAATGACGCGCCGGGCCTTTTCAAGCAGCGCTTCCGTCGGCTTTTGATGGATGGTCTTAACCCAAGTGTCCACCTTCTCAGTGTAAGCGTCCGATTGCGTGCCGCGTCCGAGCAGCTTTGCCAGAACCTCGATCGCACCCACTGCTTCTTCGGCCGTCGGGGCTTCAAGGTACCCGGACTCCTGCTCGAGGACATTGTCGAGGGCCGCCTCGATGTAAGAC
>NZ_JBFUIT010000504.1:0-1812 GCF_056401735.1 Luteibacter sp. P4_D7_3 | reverse complement strand
CGTATGACTTGATGGCCGCTGCTTGGTTGGCTGGCGAGTATTCCTGACGCTCAGTCGACATTCGTGCAACCCAAATCACTCCGGACGATGTGGGAGCTGAACCGGGTGACTTGGCGGCCCCCTGGTGTCTCCTGCGCGTTTGCGCTACGCCGGTCGCTATCACGGCGCAGCCGAAGTACGTTCTTAAACACAGATGTGCTTTACGTGTGCCGCGCCCAGTGTGCCGACGAATGAGGGGTCCACGGCTGATTCGACGGGAATGAGATCACTAGAGCGAGCTGCGCAGCAGCTTATTCATGGAACTCAACAAGAATCGTCCCGGTGGCCACAGCGGTTCTCCGCAACTGGGGAACCTCTCTTCGCGAGCTGGAAATCTGGATACGCGGAGATGCCCTATCATCCTTTTGGCACGCAGATAGCCGTGTTGGGAAGGGAATGTTAACGTTCGAAGCGAGCGTCGATCGTCTGCGCCGCGCTTCATTGGCGAACGCGCTGGGAGACCGGCAAGTGTTGCTGACTGCCGACACACGTGAGACGGACAGAAAGTGGCGTTACCTAATTATTGCCGACGACGCTAGCGCCGCTGCCGAAGCTGAGGCCGGAGTAACAGCGCTGCTCGGGTTGGACTGACCATGCTTCACCGTGCGCTCCTCCCATCGATGAGTCGAATTTCCGGCCTGGGTATCGTCGCGGTGGAAAATATTCCAGCCAGTACGATCACGTGGGCGAGTTGTACGACGTGCCAGGTTTATTCGCAGCAACAGCTCGACCGGTTTCCGAGCTCAGTAAATGCGTGGTTAGAAGAATTCGGTTACTAGAGTTCAGCTGATGGAATCAACGTTCCGTGCAGGCAAGGCAACGGGACCGAGCTGCATTGACAGAATCGTGGCAGCCGCAGCAAGCTTTTGCATACCCAGCGCAGATGTCCCGGAAACCAATAGCCGCGTGGGGAAACGGGCCTCGTCAAAGTCGCAGAGGAGCGCTGCGTCGCCTGTGACATTCGCGTGTCGCACCATCATCGCCAGGGTCATGACACCCGATTTGTCGTCTTTCATATGGGGCCCATCTCCGATGTGTCCGGCGCACCCCTCACGATGCCTCAGTCGCCCAGATCGCCATCCAAACAATTACCTATTCGAAACGCCTCACCGAAGGCCTGACTTATACCTCCCATTTCGATCTACCCGGAGACGTCAGGTCCGGGGCATTCTAGGGACCATGTCTTCCGTGACCGATGCCGCTCGCCGTGGCGGTCCTTTCACATGGCGTCCGACATTCTCCCCCTCGTTCCTGTCCGCGGCCCGCCCCATGTCGGGCCCACCATGGCAAGGAGGCGCGAACATGGACTGCTTCACCGGCTCAACTGCCCTCGACCTCACGGTCTCGCATCCGCATGAGGCATCACAGGCCGTCTACGAGGCCGCGCGCCTGGCCAGGTCCAACGGCCTTGATGACGATGATGCCGAAGCGGTAACGGCCGTTGTTCGGCTCTGGTCAGCGCGCTTCGCGGCAACCCCGGGCGGAYGCCTCCATCTGCGCGTGCTCAGCGGCGAAGGGCGGGGTGTGGAAGTGGTCGCTTCCCATCCTGAGACCGTCGACCTGAGTCCTCCGCCTTCCCTACCATCCTCGGCCCGCAGTGATCAGTGGAATGGCCCGCAAGGCACGGTAGCGATGGTGCGCGTAGGTCCTTCAGGACCCGCCGTCGATGCGATGTTCGGCGTGGCGCAGCATGTCTTTCGGGACGGGCAATTTTGCGGCGACGCGTGGGCTCTGGTCGTAGGCCCCTCCACTGTCACCGCACTGGTCCTTGAC
>NZ_JBFUIT010000503.1:0-1824 GCF_056401735.1 Luteibacter sp. P4_D7_3 | reverse complement strand
CCATGTACCTACTGGCCTACGGCCGCTCCACTTGTGCGGAACTCGCCTCGAGGGTGGACACCAAGGTCTCTCACGACGATACGGTCAGCGGGAAGGAGAGCCGCTGGAGTGCGTGTGGCCGCCAACTCGGACCGTTACGGCGGTCGTGCAGATACGTCATTTCCGGCGCGGCGAGCGTTTTCCTCGCCGCTGCGCTGCCTCGCGCGGAGGACGTGTCTGAGCAGCGAGGGTGGGCACCGAAGGCTCTGCGCCGCCACGCCTGCACGCCGAAGGCTCTGCGCCTCACCGTCTTCGGCGTCCCCGGCATGCCGCGAAGAACCTTTTTTTCTGCCTATGGGTTGGGAGTGAACGTATTCGGCAAAGGAGCCCGATCGGTGCCGAATCGGCCCTTTCTTCAGTCAAACGGGTGCGATTATCGCGCTGCACGCGGATTCCCGCGGGCATATCCCTCAGACAAAGGACACTCCCATGAAAAGCATCCTGCGCGTTGTATCGCTCGTCGTCGTCTCCTTCGCCGCTACGTCCGCCTTCGCAGCCGGCGCTCCGTCCTCCACAGCCCAGCGCATCCAGAACGCCAGCGTGGCCGCGCAGGCAGCGCAGCCGTCGGGCCGCACCGCCCCGGCGGTTCTCGTGAAGTGCACCAATCCGCGCGAGTGCAGCGTGGGCTGAGCGTCAGGTCGTCGGGCGGCGCGACCCACCCTGAATCTGGGTCGCGCCGCTTATTTTCCGGCGTTTACCGCTTGATCGAAGGGTGCGACAGGCTTCGATCCAAAGCCGTGTGCGACCTCTTGATTCCCACGATCAGGCTGCCGGAGATCACCAGGGCAAGGATCACCTKGGTACGGATCATCGCCGGATCCAGGAGCGTCGCCGATGTCGTGGCCAGGGCGATGCTGCTGAGCATTCCTGTGATCGCCGTTCCCTTCCAGCCATGCCGGGCCGTCAGCGCGATGACCGGGACAGCCATGCCGAGGCGCAGTACATCCAGGCTGAGGCCGGACGACACGGAAGCGACCGCCGCAAAGACGAGCAGCAGCGGCAGCGCACCCAGGGCGACGTCGCGGGTCAGTCTGCTTTCGAAGAAGCGTTTCCAGGAAAGGTTCTCGCGGAACCCTTCCCTGAGAACAAGGAGCATTGGTGCCAGGCTGAGCGCCCCGAGGTAGGCGCCGAGGACGTACGCCAGAAGATCGATCAAGGCTTCGGAACGCCATGCGTCCCACCCATCCGGGGTCACGATCAGCGCGGCGAACACGGCCATATCGGTTCGCACCGCGGTAATCAGGGCGCAGACGAGGGTGGCGAACAGGATCGTGGTCGCGTTGAGCTGCCCGTTGGCGTCATAGAGCGGCATCTTCTCGCGAATGGCCTTGACGAAAGGCATGCACAGCGGGATGAAGGGGATGGAGGAAACGCAGGTCCACGCCCAGCCGAAGTCTGCTTGGTGGAGGAGGGCGTTCTGCACTACCGGCAGGGACTCCCCGAGAATCAGGGCGGGCCAGAACCGGTAAGGGACGAGCAGCAGACAGCCCAGGCGAAGCCCGGCGGTGAGAATCCAATGCGAATAGGAGAAATACCGGGTCACCTCGTAGCACGCGGCATACGCGGCGGCCACGGCCAGGATCTGTCCCCATGATGCTCGCTCGCTCGTGGCTCCCTGCATTCTGCTCGCTCCCCAGCGATGTCCTCTCACGTCGTTAATTCGAAATACCCAGCCCCGGGCGCAGCCGGCCGGCGTCATGCCGCATGATGTGGGCGCGCGGAGGGAATGGGAAGGCCGCCCGGCGACAATTCCCCCCGATTGCCGAATTTACATCATCCTAGACC
>NZ_JBFUIT010000502.1:0-1832 GCF_056401735.1 Luteibacter sp. P4_D7_3 | reverse complement strand
ACGCGGAACTGGCTCCGCTGGTCGCCGACGGCCTGCTGATTGAGGTCACTGTCGACGGCTGGGACGACATCGCGTACGTGCACCGGGACCACGCCTCACTATTGGGCGAGGCCGCGGGCAATCTCCTTCGTGCGACGCGCACGACCCTGCTTTCGCCTTTCGATCCGGTGGTCTGGGACCGCGCCCGTGCGATGGATCTGTTCGGGTTCGAATACACCCTGGAGTGCTACACGCCGGCGCCGAAGCGAATCTACGGCTACTACGTGTTGCCCATCCTCCATCGCGGACGGCTCGTCGGTCGCCTCGATGCGAAGGCGCACCGACAGGAGGGCTTGTTCGAGGTGATCGGTGTCTGGCTGGAGGCGGATGTCGTCGCCTCACCGGGCCTCGTCGCGGGCGTGGCCTCGGCCCTCGAGGAGTGCGCGGCGTGGCATGGCACACCGCGCATCGCCATCCAGCTCAGCCAGCCACGAGGGCTGGCCAGGCTGATTCGCGCTGCGCTGGAGGACTGATCAGCGCGTGGAGGCGGGTGCGGGCGTGTCCGCGCAGGACTTGCCGTGCAGGGCATCCTTCAGCTGAGAGGCGAGCGATACGCAGCGATTCTGCAACTGGTCACGCATATCCGGATCCTGGGACTGACGGAGCAGGCTGGTGCGCATCATTTCGTAGCGCGGTTCGATCTGGTCGCGAGCGAACACGCCGGCAGCCAGATGGCAGCTCTTGTAGCTGGCCAGGTATTCGTCACAAGCCGCGATGCCGGTGCTGTCGGGCAGCGGTCCGTTAGCGGCCGCCGGGGTCGTCCCCGCCTTGTTCTTGCTTGCCGGCACGCTGGTGACGCTTGTCGTCGCGGCGCGCGACTTGGTGGTGCTCGTGCTGGACGGCGAAGCGGTCACGGTCTGGGTGGTGGCCGGCTTCGGCTTGTGGTCGGCGCAGGCAGCGAGGGCCAGTGCGCAGACAGCCAACGGCAGGAAGCGGGTGAGATGTCGGGTCATGGTCGTTGGTCCCCCTTTGGGTTAGCGAAAGGATGGTAGGCGAAAAGTCGCACCGGTGGGTGCGACGGGACGCAAGCATGGGCCGCGAGGGGGTGAACGTAGCGTCAGGGCACCCCCGGAAGGGCCCCGGGGCGCTGCCGTCGCTATTTATCGTAGGGACGAGTATAGTTCGCCGACTGTGTTTGCCGGGGTCATAGAGTTATGTTGACCCGATGCAGCTGATCACGTATCCGCAACATCGCTTCGCTCCTCGCGTTTCCTTGCACACCAGTTCCAGCGACGGTCACTTCGATCGTCGGTTTTATTCGCTACACAATGTATTGGAGTGTTTCTATGTCGGATCGTGAAATCGGCACCGTCAAGTGGTTCAACGACGCCAAGGGCTTCGGCTTTATCTCCCGTGAGAACGGCCCGGACGTGTTTGTTCACTTCCGCGCTATCCAGGGCAACGGCTTCAAGTCCCTCGCCGAAGGCGAGAAGGTCTCCTTCAAGGTCGTCAACGGCCAGAAGGGTCTGCAGGCTGAGGAAGTCAACAAGGCGTAAGCCTGCTGACACTCTCGCTGCATGAAAAGCCGGGCGGAAACGCCCGGCTTTTTTCATGCCTGTTTTGGGACCCGATTGATCGGCGAAGGCGCGAAGCGCCCCGAATAATTCCTAAGAAACCTGTCTATTTCACGAAAAAAGTCGTGATGGACGTCAAAATATCGTCCAATGTAGGCATTCCCCTACATAACTCGCGCGAAATATGGTTATTATCCACCTTACTGTGTCTGCGCGGTCACGAGAGTGGCCCGATGTAAGCGCGAAGTTTACGCTCCATCGCCTCACCCGGTCCTGCAT